>JAZRFX010000001.1:0-5850 GCA_045643845.1 Clostridia bacterium
TTTTAACTTTAAAATCGCATTTTTCAAGGACGAGCTTGCTGATTCCTTCGCCCTCGCTTCCGATAACGATTGCAACTGCCCCGCGAAGGTCGGATTCATAGATGTCCTTTTCACCCGAAGCGTCAGCGCCCGTTACCCAGATGTTCTTTTTCTTCAAATCATCAATCGTTTTTGCAAGGCTGGACACTCGCGCAACGGGAGTATATTCCACCGCGCCTGCACTCGCCTTGGCACATACGGCGGTAAGACCTGTGCTGTCGTGCTTGGAAATAATTATTCCGTGAGCGCCTGCACAGTTAGCCGTTCTGATGATTGAACCGAGATTTCGGGGATCTGCGATTCTGTCGAGGATTACGATGAAGGGAGCTTCGCCCTTTTCCTCGGCAATTTTTAAAATATCGTCAACTGTCTTGTACTCCGCAGCGGCGCAGAGAGCGATTACGCCCTGATGCACACCTGTCTGGCTCATTTCGTCGAGCTTCTTGCCATCGGTTTCGGTGACGATGATGCCCCTTTCCTTCGCCATACGGATAATGGGAATAATGCTTCCCTGCTTATCGCCTTTTTTTACATAGATTTTGTCTATATTTCGTCCGCTTTTAAGAGCTTCCGTGACGGGATTTCTACCTTCAATTTTATCAGTCATAATAATACCCTCCTTGACCTTTCTTCTATTCTATCATAAATTTGCAAAAAAGTTTACCTTTGTAACGAAAATTTATTATTTAAAATTATTTCTCCGTCCGAAAGTGCCTCGCATCCGTCGGGAGTATAGGGGAGATAGATGTAGTCGCATTCGAATTTTACTCGGTTTTTGACGAGCATTTCGATAGCCGACTGCGAAAACCCCTGAAGTGAAATTACTTTTCTCCCGCGGAAATTTATTTCAACGGCGCGGGCTCTCTTGACACCTGCATCAATGTAGCACACCCGCGCATCGCCCATAGTGAAAATATCGCCGTCTTTTTTGAAAACTACGGTCGCTTTACACGCCTTTGCGGCTCTCAAAATATCGCGTATCTCCTTCTGGTCGTCTTTATTATCCAGATCAAAAATTCCTATCGGGATATATACCTTGCGCGGAAGCCTTTTCATATTGAAAGCTTCCTGCACATTCCTTTTCGTGAGAACAATTTGTCGGTATGCATCGTCAAGCGATGCCGCGTCAAAAATATCGGGGCAGTCAATCAAAAATTTGTTTGTCCCGATATCCGCATACGCAAGTGTTTCTCCGCCGTATGGCGTGAAGAAAATATGGTCGTATTCTATCCTCGAAACGAATGTTGCAATTACCCCGAGAGCGCACATTATCGCGCCGCATATTTTCAGCTTTCTGGCAGGTATGGGATAATAAAAAACTACCACGGCAATAAAAATCCACAATACCGAGAAAAGCAAAAAATCATCGCCACATTCAATAAGCGCGGCGGGGAGCTTGCTTACATTTTCGCACAAATTGATGATTCCGATTGAGAGAAGCCTCATTATAAAGCTTATAGCCGCGGCAATCGGCTTTATCGGGGATGCGAGAGTAAGAATCATACCAAGCACCACATAAAGCGATGAAAGCGGAACTGCAAAAAGATTTGAAAACGGCGCATAGGGAGTTATGACGCCGAAATAATATACGATTATTGGCGTAAGTGCGAGCTGGGATGATAGTGTAAGTGACAATGCATCCGCTATCTTTTCGGGCAGGAATCGCCTGAAAAGTGTGGAGAATCTTTTGCTGTAGAGAATAATTCCCAAAACTGCGAGCACCGAAAGTGCAAAGCCCGTATTGAATATGATATACGGATTTACAAACGCCATTATAAAAATTGTTGCAAAAAGCGATGTCGCGCCGTCGCTTTCGCGGTATAGTATCCGCGCGAGATAGTAAATAAGGCACATTACAAGAGCACGGACGATACTTGCACCTGCGCCCGTCAGGAGCGTTATGAAAATCGCGCAGATGATGGCAATAAAAAATCCAATTCTGCCTTTTCCGAAAATCTTTCTGATAATAAATACCAAAAATGCGATTATCACGGACAGGTGCATTCCCGAAACGACGGCAATGTGGTTAAGTCCGCTACCCTGAAGCGATGCGTAAAGCTCATCCGAAAGATGCGTTTTGTCGCCGAATACCATAGCATTGAAAAGCGCCCTGTCGTCGCTACGGAAAGTTTTCCTTCCAAGCTCGTTGGCATATGCACGAAGGGAGTAAATTTTGCCCATAATACCCTTTTCGTACCTGCCCGTCTTACGGACCTCGTCGCAGCTTGCCTGAAGGAAGACATTTCTCGACGCAAGGCTGTTTGAAAATCCGCGCGCGCCCGTTTTTGTGTCAAGCGGAATATGTATTGTCATTTCGCCCGTCACTATATCGCCTGCAGTAACTTCGCATCGCCTGTCGGAGGAAAGATATACTCCGACATTCCCTTCAGGCGTGGGAAGAAATGCGATAGCCTTTCCATTTGTCGAAGGCTCGGCAATAACAAGCGAAATCTCGCCCTTTTTACCTGCGTGATTTGTTAGTATTTTCTCCTTTTTGAGCTGCGCAAGCTCCATCCTGCCTGCTCCAAAAAGAACGATAACAAGTAGCACCGCCAAAAATTTAAGTTTATTCTTTTTTATTAAATACGCCGTAAACAGTGACGCAATCATAAGAAATGTTATCATCCCCGAAAAGCCGTAAAAAGAGAGCAATATCCCGATTAAAAACGCTATCGAGCATATAACAAGCGGACGCTGTTTCATATTTTACTTTATCTCCTGCTCGAGATTGTCAAAAAGCTCCGACGCGAAAAAGTCCTGCACCGAAATACCAAGTCCGTCGCAAATTTTCTTTATGGTAGAAATAGTAGTGCTGTTATTTCTACCGCTGATGATATTGTTGAGCGTAGACTGTGTTATCCCGCTTTCGTTTGCAAGCTTGTTGACCGTTATGGAATTCTTTTCACAAAGGTCGGTTATTCGTAATTTTACTGCTTCGCCAATATTCATTATATCACCTCAATTGAGTTTATCAACACAATTTTACCGCTTTTGAGTTAATATACTTACCTCAATTGAGTTATATTGTTCTTTTGTAACTAAAAGAACCAAAATTTTTGCAGAAGTGCAAAGCCGATGCCATTTTGAGCGCCAAAATGGCGAAAAGCGTCGGGGGATTCCGATTTCCCCCGGGCCCCTTGGAACGGTCCGGCAGGAGCCCAAGAAATTAAAACCCTGTCTTTTGAACAAAAACTGTTTTGTTTTTATAAATTTTTCGTTTTAGTACCGCCGACCTCAATGGGAAAACTTATTTCCCTTCGGTCTGAAATCGCTCGCCCGCAGAGGAAAATGATGCTCGCGATTTCTCGGTAGTCGACAAAAAATTTATAAAAATCCAACTTCAGCACTTGTGTTAGTTTTATACAAAACTATCTTGTGCACTAAACTGCGGTTTTTGAAGCAACGAAGCCGACTTCCAAAATGGCGATGGCTTTTGCACACCTGCAAAAAACTTTTGGTACTTTTTTAAAAAGTACTGCCATATGATAGAGGGAAAGGATGAACACCATGGAGATAAATTCAATTATGCAGCATTTTCCGCCGAGGCTTACGGAAACTTTGCTCATTATGGGGACAAAGGATATGCAGGAAATCCGCATAATCGCCGAAAAGAACGCCTCCGTCATAAAGCGCGGAATCCTTATGGACAGCGGAGTGTGTGTTTCGTGCGACGAGCTTCGGAAAATAATAAATTCTATGTGTCGAGGCTCGCTTTATGCGATGCAACAAAATTTGACCAAGGGCTACATAACTCTTTTGGGCGGTCACCGTGTGGGCGTATGCGGAAAATGCGTATGCGAAAACGGCATAGTTACGCATATGAGTGATATTTCGGCAATTTGTATAAGACTGTCGCGCGGAGTTATCGGCGCGGCAAATCCCATAATGGAGTACATTTTGTACGGGGACAGGATATATAACACCCTCATCATTTCCCCTGCAGGTTGCGGGAAGACAACCATCCTCCGCGATATTGCAAGGCAGATCGGCACAACACACAAGGTTTGCATTGCCGACGAGCGAAGCGAGATTGCCGCCTGCAAAAATGGTATTCCTACCCACGATGTCGGGCGCTATACCGCAGTAATGGACGCCGTCCCGAAGGGCGAAGGTATAACAATGCTTCTTCGCACTATGTCGCCCGAGGTTATTATAACCGACGAAACGGGAACTGAAAGCGAGGAGCGTGCAATAGGCGAAATCATAAACTGTGGCGTTAAAATAATAACTACGGCGCACGGCTACAGCGAGCGTGATGTTATGCGTCGCCGTTACATAAGAAATATTATTGAAGATGGAGTTTTTGAACGGATTATAGTCCTCGGAAAACTGCGCGGAGAAATAAAAATCGAAAAAATCATAACGGATGGCAGGTGTTTAAGGCGTGCTTAAAATAATAGGCTCGGCGGTAGTGATTTTATCGGCAACACTTTTCGGGATGCGAAAATATAACGCATTTTTCGAGCGTAAAAAAGCGCTTTCCGAAATCCTCGACGGCGCGCGTAAGATAAAAACCAGACTTTTGACACTTCGCGCTCCGCTTCACGAAATTTTTATGGACACGACGACGCTTTTCGGGAATTCGGCAAAGGAAATAGCGGGGGGCGTACTTCCTGAGGAAGCCGTCAAAAGCGCGGCTTTTAAGATAGAAGCGCTCACGCGGGAGGATTTGGTTATTATCGAAAGATTCGCTTTGGGGCTTTCGGCATCCTCGTGCGAAGGACAGCTTTCGAACCTTTCGCTCTTTATAACCGAGCTTGAGGGAAAGCTCGCTGAAGCATCGGCGGACCTGTGCGGAAAAGGAAAGCTTTTTGTGAAAGGGAGCATCCTGACCGCCTTTGCAATCGTATTACTTCTTATTTAGAGAGGAAAATTATGAACACAGAACTTATTTTTCAAATCGCAGGGATAGGAATTATTGTATCCGTTATGAATATGCTTCTTTCCCGAAGCGGTCGCGACGAGCAGGCGCTTATGATAACGATTGCAGGACTCGTTGTGGTATTGATGATGGTCGTAGGCGAAATCGCAAAACTTTTTGAAACTGTAAAGACGGTGTTTGGAATATGAATATAACGGCGCTCGTGGCGGCAGGGGTGGTTTTCAGCATTCTTGCGCTTATTGTCAGGAACTCAAAAAGTGAAATCGCACCTCTTGTATCAATCGGGGGAAGCATTTTGATTATAGCGGCGATAATTCCCTATGTAATAACTATCATACAAACTATGGAGGAATTTGCGTCATTAAGCCCGCTTGGTGAAAGCTTCCTTACTCCCATACTTAAAATAACGGGGATATCGTACATCACGCAAATCGGGAGCGACCTTTGTATCCAAAGCGGGGAGAATATAATTGCCTCGCGCGTGCAGGCGGCAGGGAAAATCGCAATAATGGTAATTACAATTCCCATCGCCAAGGAAGCCTTCACGAAGATAATGGGAATTCTCACATGAATACTGAAAATATCAATGTACAAATACCGCCGTCCGCTACTGAAAATATCGAAAAACTGCTTGGGGATTTTGATTTTGACAGAGTGATTGCTTCTGTAACAGCAGGAAAATTTTCGCTTGATTCGGGAGGAATTTTAAATAATATCATATCACTTTTTTTAGGCGAGCTTAAGTGGGCGTTCCTTCTTATCGGCTCCGTCATCGCAGTTATTCTTATCGGTTCATTTATTAAAAACCTCGACAATTCCTTCGGAAAAAACGATTTTTCGCGCGCAGGCGAAATCGCCATCTTTTTATATATCGCAACTATTTCGGCGACGGCATTCGGAGTTGTGACGGCATAGGTTCTGGGCGTGCT
>JAZRFX010000002.1:0-3567 GCA_045643845.1 Clostridia bacterium
ATTCGCGTTCCTTGTCGGTAAGAGGCGCATTTTCTATAAGTTCGGGGCGCCTTTTCGCCGTTCTCAAGATGCTTTGTTCCCTGCGCCATTTTTCGATATTTGCGTGGTGTCCGCTGAGGAGAATTTCAGGCACTTCGCGTCCCATAAATTCGGGAGGTCTTGTGTACTGCGGATATTCCAAAAGTCCGTTGTAGTGACTCTCCACGCTTGCAGTTTCCTGACTGTCAAGCACTCCGTCAATCATTCGGCTGACACAGTCGATAAGCACCATTGCAGGAAGTTCCCCACCCGTTAAAACATAGTCGCCGATTGAGATTTCCTCGTCAACGATTTCTTCTATTATTCGTTCATCCACGCCTTCATAATGTCCGCAAAGGATGACGATATGTTCTTTTTCAGAAAGCTCTCTCGCTTTATTTTGTGTAAGGGTTGCGCCCTGCGGTGACATATAGATTACATGGGGTTTACTATCCCCTGCCACCGCTTTATACGCATCATAGATGGGCTGAGGCTGCATAACCATACCACCACCTGCACCGTAGGGATAATCATCAACGCGACGATGCTTATCGGTTGAATAGTCGCGGATGTTTATATATTCAGTTTCGATTATTCCTTTGCCTATTGCCCTGCCGATTATACTTTCGCCAAGGGCTGTAAGCATTTCGGGGAAAAGCGTCAGTACGCTGAATTTCATTTATATCAGTCCTTCTATGGGTGTTATGTGAATTGTGCTGTTTTTAATATCAACCTTTTCGACAAATACGGGGATGTTGGGAACGAGCGCCTTTTCACCGTCATTCTTTGTGATTTCGAGAAGGTTTGAGGCGTTATTTTCAATAACATTTGTTACTTTTCCGAGTTCTTCGCCATCAGGAAGAACTGCAGTAAGTCCGATAAGTTCAAAGAAATAATATTCTCCCTTGGGGAGCTTGGGAAGGTCTTCTTCCTTGGCATAAAGCTTTGTGAATTTGAGTTTTTCGGCGTCATTCACTTCGTCGATTCCGTCAAGTTTTAATATAACGGAGCCCTTGTGGAATTTCCACGAATTTATTTTTACTGCTTCTCCACTTTCCTTATAGACGGTCTTTACCTTTTTGAAGAAGGTTTCGCCGTCCGTATAGTGAAGTGCCTTCACTTCGCCACGGATTCCGTGAGTGTTTACTATCTGCATTACATATATCATTCTGACACATCCTTTGTATATCATTTCCAACAATCTACCTCGTGGGGCAAATTGATATCTTTCACTTTGAAATCAAGTCCTTCATTGTTTTTCACTTTCTTTTCGTAATCACGAAGCGCGCGGAGCGCGTATTTGCCGAGAAGTAGTATCACGGGAATATTGATAAGCGCCATAACGCCCATTGTGATATCCGCAATACTCCAAAGAAGGTCTGCAGTAAGTCCCGCACCGACGAAAATGACAAGTGAAGCAAGTATATAATAAGTGTATAAAACCGCTTTGGGAGGCTTTCTCTTCATCATAAAGAAAAGGCTTTGATCGACATAATAGAGATTTCCCAGAAGGGTTGTAAAGGCAAAAAGGATCATCGCAATTGTTATAAATATCGGTCCTGCAATTCCAAGAGTCCTTTCCAATGCGAGCTGAACATACGGAGCGCCTGAAAGCTTTTCTGTCGGTTCTACACCCGAACAAAGGCACATAAACGCCGTTGCGGAGCAAACGAGAATTGTATCAAGGAACACCGATAAAATTTGCACAAGCCCCTGCTTTACGGGGTGCGAAACCTCGGCGGATGCGGAAGCGTTGGGAGCTGAACCCACACCTGCTTCATTGCTGAAAAGTCCACGCTTTATTCCATACATAACACACGAACCGCTGAATCCGCCAAAAATCGCTTTGATATCAAACGCCTCAGTAAAAATACGACTTATGATAGCGGGGAGCTGTGTTATATTAAGTGCCATTATCACAAGCGACACGCCGATATATATGATACCCATTACGGGCACGAGGAAGCTTGTTATTTTCGCAATTCTTTTTCCTCCGCCGAAAAGGCAGTAGCCTACCAAAATCGCAAGGATAAGTCCTATCACCCACGGGGATATCGCCGCATTATAGAACGGATACGGCGAAAATGTTGACTGAAGGTTGTAGGAAGCCAACATATTAAAGCCTATTCCGTAAGTCAGGATAAGGAAGATAGAAAAAAGTATTGCAAGCTTCCTTGATTTTGTAGCTGTTTCAATATAATATGCAGGACCGCCGTACCAACCGTCAGGACCTTTTCTTTTATAAATTTGCGCGAGAGTGCTTTCTATAAATGCGGATGCACCGCCAATAAGAGCGATAAGCCACATCCAGAATACCGAGCCGAAGCCACCAAGACAAATTGCGGTAGAAACACCGATGATGTTACCTGTGCCTACTCTCGATGCGGTAGAAACCATAAGCGCCTGAAAGGATGAAACGCCTCTCCCTTCCTGCGGTTTTTCAGTTACCGATTTAATTTGTTGTCCAAATAGTCGAAACTGCACAAAGCCTGTCCTGAATGTAAAGTACAGTCCGCATCCGACAAGCATAATTATAAGAATGTATGTGTAAAGCGCGTTATTTATATTTCCTACTATTTTTTCTATCATATAAGGCTCCTTTGTTTTTCTATTATTTTGCTTCATAACAATAAAAAAAATCAATCAAAGGCATTATATCATACTTTAATTTGCTTTGCAATATAAAACACACCGCAGCACAAAATACTGCGGTGTGTTTATTACCATAAATCTTCCTCGGCAATTTCGGAGAAGTCGCCTTCCTTGAAGCCTGCTGATTTTAAGATGTTTTCTGCTTCTTTTATTCTTTCGGGATCGTAATTTTTATGTGAATCCGAGCCGAAGGTTACGGGGATTCCCCTTTCAAAAAGCTCGCGCATAAATTCAGCTATAATTCCATCATCGGTTTTGTTTAATTTATAATCGATTTCAAGCTCGCTCAACGCCTTGAGCACTTATTCGCGTGTTTTGGGGAGGTTGTCGCCTATTTCAGGAATTTTGTGCAAATCCCTTCGCATTGCAATAAGCTTATTTTCAATTTTCTTTATTTCTTCTGCAATTGATTTGAGCATTTTCTTAACTCCTTTTATAGTCAGACTTTTGCGATTGCTTCAACCTCGATTAAAACATCCTTGGGAAGGCGCGCAACCTCGACACAAGAGCGCGCAGGGTAAGGCGCTGTAAAATAGTTTGCGTAGATTTCATTCACCGCTGCAAAGTCATTCATATCCTTTATAAAGACAGTTGTTTTTACTACCTTTTCTATGCTTGTTCCCGATGCCTCAAGCAGGTTTTTGAGATTTGTAAAGACCTGATTTGCCTGTTCCTCAATAGTTTTCGGGATTTCCCCCGTTACAGGATTTACGGGAATCTGCCCCGATGTAAAAACCATATTATTTGTTACTATCGCCTGCGAATAAGGACCAATCGCCATAGGCGCGTTATTTGTTTTGATTTCTTTCATTTTGGTTTCTCCTTAATGGTAGTTTATTGCACAAAAAGTGCCCCGTCCCCAAACTGTTATACAAACACCACTTTCCATATATTGTC
>JAZRFX010000003.1:0-1158 GCA_045643845.1 Clostridia bacterium
CTGCTTTTTTCTCATATAAATCTATTGCGGGAAAAATTATCATTTTTTTATTCCTTTCACATTTCGGAGAAGGCTTTAAGTATACCAAGTCCTGCCTTGCCACTCTTTTCGGGGTGGTACTGACAGCCAAATACATTTTCGTTTTGCGCCGATGCAGTAAGCTCGCATCCATATTCGGCGGTCGCGGTTACACTTTCTTCGCAGTTTGCCGCGTAGTAGGAGTGAACAAAATACACGCAGTCGCCTTCTTTAAGATATTTAAAAATCGGAGTTTCCTTCTTGAATATAAGCGGATTCCAGCCGATATGAGGAATGCTTAATCCCTCGCCGATAACATCGGCAATCGGTTTGATTTCGCCTTTTATAAGCCCGAGGCCTTCGTATTCGCCGTACTCATAGCTTTTTTCAAAAAGCATTTGCATACCGAGGCATATTCCGAGAAGGGGCTTGCCATTTTTCGCTTCGTCGATAATTACTTTATCGAGTCCGCCTTCGGAAAGCTTGCGCCTTGCATCACGAAACGCGCCAACGCCGGGGAGAATTATCTTATCGGCATTTCTTATTACATTTTCATCACTTGTGATGATGCACTCGGCACCGACCATATCAAGCGAGCTTTTGAGGGAAAAAAGATTTCCCACGCCATAGTCAACGATTGCTATCATAATACACCTTTGGTAGACGGAATTTCGTCCTTTACCTCCGCATCGATTTTAACTGCTGCGCGCATAGCACGGGCAACTGCCTTGAATGTACCCTCGATAATGTGGTGGGTATTTCTGCCTGCAAGCTGTCTGATGTGAAGTGTGATTCCTGCATTTGTTGCAAATGCTTCAAAGAAATCTTCAACAAGCTCGGTGTCGAAATCGCCGACCTTTCTTGCACGCATTTCAAGATTCATACAAAGCATACCGCGGCCTGAAATGTCGACTGCGGCGAGGATGAGCGCCTCATCCATCGGGAGTGTGATATCGGCATATCTTGTAATACCACGCTTGTCGCCGAGTGCTTCTTTGTAAGCCTGACCGAGTGCGATAGCGATATCCTCAACTGTGTGGTGATAATCAACATATGTATCGCCGTTACAAAGGACGGAAAGCGTCATTCTTCCGTGCTTTGCAAAAAGCTCAAGCATATGGTCAAGGAAACCGCAGCCTG
>JAZRFX010000004.1:0-3264 GCA_045643845.1 Clostridia bacterium
CATGAAGGGTATCAGAGCGGAAAAGCTTTCTTCTCATACATCTTCTATGACAGTAAATCCCGGCGACGAAATGACATTCACATTCTCTGTATATAACGCAAATGACGAGGCAGTAACCCTTGATGTCAAGGATGTTATTCCTTCAAATACCGAATACGTTTCAGGTGCAGAGAAAATATCAGGAAGCAATGTTTCCTGGACAATAACAGTTGAGCCCGAAGAAACACTTAATGTTTCTTATAAGGTTCGTGTTAAGGAAACAGCAACAGAAGGAACATCTGTTGTATGCAGCAAGGGTAGTGTTGGTGGCGTGACAGTTAAATGTCCTGACGTAAAAATCGGCAAAACTCTTACAAAGGCTGAGCAGACAAGTATTGCAACAGCAATAGAAAATTACAAGAGTTCAGACCTTTCAGGCCTCAACCTTGCAAACGCTGTTTATAAGAGTGTGTTTGGAGCAGATGTATTCACTGATTACGATGAAAACGGCTCTCTTACAAGTGCTGATGCATTGAACGCAACATTCGTTTCTACTGATTTAAGACCCGGATATTTCGTGGTTAACGATGCTACAGTCTATGGTCAGATGCTTGCTCATCCTCTCTTTGGCGGTAGATATTACTACAGTAAGCGTTGGGATAATATTCGTACACGACTTCCCAGAAGTCAGCATCTCATAACCGGTGATATACTTGTGGAATATGACGGAAGCACAACAAAACTCTTTATCTTTGACGGCAAGAACCTTCGCAATCTTAATAACAATATGGCGGTAACCGATACAAATAAAGAATTTGTAAAAGCAATGGCAAGTAACCGTTTCGCAGTATTAAGACCGTCACTTGTGATGGAATAATGTAACTGAAATAAAAAGGATACTCCCCGAGGTCGGGGAGTATCCTTTTTATTTTTCAATATTTCTTTTCAAGTACTCTCTCGGCGTAATATGCATCACCTTTTTATAAGCCTCGTTAAATGTTCTTATCGACTGAAAACCGCTTTCGTAAGCAGCATTTGTTATATCATACCCGTCTTCAAGCAATTGATTTACATTGCTTATACGAAGTGCATTTATATAGGCGTTAAGGTTTGTTTCGGCATATTTGGAAAAAAGTGTTGAAAGCTTAGTTCTGGAAATACAAAGCTCTTTAGCGATAGAGTTAACGGTAATATCTTCAAAAAAATGATTGTTGATATATTCCGTTATAAGATAAAATTCGTATCTGTCTTTCTTTGAGGAACTATCTTCCTCAGGAGAGGGAAAACATTTCATCAAAAGAAAATAAAGCGATGCCGAAAGGCTTGAAAGGAATGGGCTTTCGGAAATATTCTTACAAGGGGCTTCCTTTTCCATTGTATCAAAAATGAAATTAATTTTCTCGGCAAGTCCTTCGTGCGCCTGAATTTCCTCTGCTGTTATGTGTGCTTTCAAGGGCTTTATAACCGTTTTGGTATTCATCAGAATACTAACGGGAAACTGACAAAGACGTACAAGTGTATCTTCCTTGTCAGAAACAAAGCTGTGAACTATATATTCGCCCATAACGACGATATCTCCAAGGTGAGCATCAATTCTTTTCTTGTCAATGTAGAAAGAACAGCGCTCGGACTTTATCTGACAAATTTCAATTTTTTCGTGCCAGTGGAATTTGCCGACGCCCAGTTGGGGAGTCATAGTTCTGCAATTTATTTCTGAATACTTTTTTTCACGAAAAATCTCCATAACATCCTCCAAAAAATAAGCCAAGGGTAACCCTTGGCTTAAATATAGCATATTTTTTTGTTAAAATCAATTATTCTTTTGTGATGTATCTTTCTCCGCCGTTTTCCGCTGACTTAAGAGCAAGCTCAACAAGCTTGATTGCCTCAGCCGACTGATTCATCGGGCACTCGTCAAGGGGAAGGTTTTTCTCGATACAATCGGCGAAATACAAGATTTCGCTATATTTGTTGTTTTCTTTATCAAGAGTATCGTAAATGTTTTCAAGCTCTCCGCCGTTTTCTGAAACTGCGAACATATCTTCCTTGTTGTTGAGGTAGATAAAACCATTCTCGAAAGTAATTCTTGTATAGCGTCCGTGGAAGGGATTTTTCTTTGTAGCCCAGTCGCACTTTGTATTTACATAGAATGTGTCGTACATATAATGAATTGACGCGGAAAGGCAATCGGGATCAGCCGCTGTGCTTACAGAGTTGGGCATACCGAAAACCATATTCATAAAGTCAACATCGTGTACGCTGAGGTCATAGATAGCGCCGCCTGAAAGCTTCTTATCAAGGAACCAGCTTTTCGCAGGAACACCGCCATTACGCACAAATTCCGCAAGGAGAGGCTTTCCGAGCTTGCCGCTCTTTACAATTTCGTGAATCTTTTTGAATGCTGCAGAAAATCTTACACAATGTGCTACCATAAGATATTTGCCTGTTTCTTCGGAAACCTTGCACATTTCAAGGCAGTCATCGTATGTAAGCGCCATCGGCTTTTCGCAAAGAACATGGTATCCTGCGCGCATAGCCTTGATAGAAACTTCCTTGTGAAGGAAGGTGGGAAGACATATGTCAATGAAATCAATGTTTCCTTTTTCCTTTTCAAGAAATTCATCAATATCGGTATATTTGCGGATGCCTTCGGGTAAATCGTCGCCAAGACGCATATCGCAGCAGGCTACGAGCCTGGTAGGACCGTTTTCCTCAGCAATTCTATTGTAAACTTTTATATGAGTTCCACCGATACCTCCGGTACCGATAATTCCGACTTTTAACATAACAAAGACTCCTTCTTATTTACCTTCAGACCATTCGTTGAATACTTCGATATCTTCAGTCAGCTGATCGTGATGCTTCTGATAGATACCTATTACGCCCATATCGTCGGGCTTCAACTGTGTGAACACTGTTTCGTAAATATCCTTAATAATTTCGCGTCTTTCCGCTTCATCTCGTCCAACAAGAGCCTGACCGCCTGCAAAAAGCTTGAACGCGATGACGGGCTTATCAACATTTTTAAGTGTATCAAGCATAATCTGTCTGTGAGAAGGCTTGAAGTTGCTTCTTGTGTAGGTTTTACCCTTACCTGTAATGAAACCGCTTTCCTGTCCTTCACGGCCCTTACGGAGGTTATACATACAAGCCATATAGAAATCTACAGGCCAGTTTTCCTTTTCGGAAAGTTCAATAACTTCAGGATGATGTGTGCCGATACCGAACTTGATATTAGTATCCTTGATTACATCTTTAATGGTTTCAATCATTTCATGTATTTCG
>JAZRFX010000005.1:0-6260 GCA_045643845.1 Clostridia bacterium
TTTCGTATTTCGCCATTTTTTTGCGTAGTATTAACGGTAAAGATCATTCTAAAACCAATTCATCCCTATATGGACGCCGCTAATGAGCTATCCTTTTTTGTAAGAGAACGCATATTTTGATAGAATTTATATAAGGGGGTGCATTTTGAATTTAGGGGGTGCACAGCACTATCTTTTCTCTACAATACTTCTTGCAACATGAACACCACTTGCAGAAGCGTGAGAAAGAGAGTGTGTAATACCACTACCATCACCAATGATATAAAGACCTTTATGGCGAGATTCTAACTTGTCATTAACTTCAACTTCCATGTTATAGAATTTTACCTCTACACCATAAAGAAGAGTATCATCATTTGCAGTACCAGGTGCGACCTTATCCAAGGCATAAATCATCTCAATAATACCATCTAACAGACGCTTTGGTAGAACCAAGCTCAAATCACCGGGTGTTGCCTGCAATGTAGGAGTAAGGAAGGCTTCTTCCATACGACTCGGAGTTGAACGACGACCACGAATCAAATCTCCAAAACGTTGAACTATAACACCACCGCCAAGCATATTGCTTAGACGAGCAATAGATTCACCATAACCATTAGAGTCCTTAAAAGGCTCAGAGAAATGCTTAGATACAAGCAAAGCAAAATTAGTGTTTTCAGTCTGCATTGCAGGATCTTCGTAACTATGACCATTTACAGTAATAATACCGTTTGTGTTCTCGTTAACAACTGCACCCTTGGGGTTCATACAGAAGGTACGAACTTTATCACCATACTGCTTTGTACGATAAACAATCTTACTTTCGTATAATTCATCCGTAAGATGAGCAAATACAGTTGCAGGTAACTCTACTCGTACACCAATATCTACACGATTTGACTTTGTAGGAATATCAAGTTCCTTGCAAACCTTTTCCATCCATTTACTGCCGCTTCTACCAACGGAAACAATACATTTTTCGCATTCGTAAATGGAGTCATTACACTTAACTGCATATCCACCTTCAATAGTTTCAATGCTATCAACAGGAGTATCAAAGAAGAATTCAACCTTATCTTCAAGATATGTGTAAAGGTTTTCAAGAACTATATAGTTGATGTCTGTACCAAGATGACGAACAGAAGCATCAAGCAAATGCAAGTCATTTTGAATGCATAGTGTCTTAAATCGAGTTCCTGCTGTAGAGTAAAGTTTTGTTCCTTCGCCACCATATTTCAAATTAATATCATCAATATAACGCATCAAATCTAAAGCAGACTTTTTGCCAATATATTCATACAGAGTGCCACCAAAGTCATTGGTGATATTGTATTTACCGTCAGAAAAAGCTCCTGCTCCGCCAAAGCCACTCATGATTGAACAGCTTTTACAACCTATACAACTTTTTACTTTATCACCGTCAATAGGACAACGTCGTTTGCTTAAAGCGTGTCCTGCCTCAAATATGGCAACTTTCAAATCCGATTTTCTCTGCATCAACTCGTATGCTGCGAAAATTCCTCCGGGACCTGCACCGATAATAATTACATCATACTTCATTTCACTTTCACCTATATTCAATCAAATTTCTAACAATTTTATTATTGGGGTAATCAATAGCGTTTTCCAAATTCCGCCTAAAATCGTCAAATTATAACATAACATTATAATTATAACACAATTTTTTTGATAATTCAATAAATATACAAACATATATGGATGTTTAACAAAAAATTACATTTATACTGCGGTATTTCTTGCTTTTGAGATAAAAAGAAAGACTGACTATTCTATCAAAATAGTCAGTCTTTCTTTGGAGCTAGTGAAGGGACTTGAACCCTCGGCCTATTGATTACGAATCAATTGCGCTACCGACTGCGCTACACTAGCATCAAGCACAAATATTATTGTACTAATTATTATTCGCTTTGTCAATAGAAACCTTTTTAAAGAAATTGACATATAAGCGAAAAAGTGATACACTATATCGTGATAAAATGTAAGTAAGGAGAACTTTCTTATGAAGGGCAGATTTATAGTATTTGAAGGAATAGATGGTGCAGGAAAAAGCACTCAAATTGAAAAACTTCGTCAGAAGCTTGTAAGCGAGGGAAGACGCGTTTTCATAACGGCTGAACCTACTGCATCTGTTACGGGTGGAATACTTCGTGATGCACTTGCAGGCAATTACAAACGAACTGCAAGCGAGCTCGCGGCAATGTTTCTTTCTGACCGCGTTTACCACAATGTAAACGAGAATACAGGCATTCTTCAGGCGCTTGAAAAAGGCTTTGATGTAATTTCCGACAGATACTATTATTCCTCCTTTGCGTATCAGGGACTTGACAGCGATATCGATTGGGTAATTGATATGAACCTCAACTGCCCCGATATTAGAAAGCCCGACCTTTGCATATTCCTTGATCTTGACGCGCAAAAATCAAAGTCAAGAATTGATACAAACCGCGCAACCGTTGAAATCTTTGAAAAGGAAGATGTTTTAAACAAAATCCGAAACAAGTTTTTCGATGTGTTTGACCGCCTTAAAGACGAAAATATCGCAATCATTGACGCAAGCGGAAGCATAGACGATGTTGCTGAAAAGATTGCACAAGTGGTAGATAAATTATAAACCGAGGAAGATTAAATTGACCAAAATTATCAAAATTGATCCGCTTAATATTGATATGGAACTACTTTCACAGGCTGCTGATGTTATAAAACACGGCGGCCTTGTGGCATTTCCTACGGAAACGGTTTATGGCCTCGGCGCAGACACTTTTAACGCCGAAGCGGTGGCAAACATCTTCCGCGCAAAAGGTCGCCCGATGGATAATCCCCTCATTTCGCACATCGCTGATATAGGGGAGCTTGAGCGTTTTGCGCGCGAAATTCCCGACAGCGCAATTAAGCTTGCAAACGAATTCTGGGGCGGACCTCTCACAATCATCCTTAAAAAGAAGGCAGGAATCCCCGACGCAGTTACGGCAGGACTTGACACCGTTGCGGTAAGGCTTCCCAGCCACAGCGTTGCTAACGCGCTTATAAAACTTTCAGGAACACCGATTGCCGCACCGAGCGCGAACTTGTCAGGTAGCCCAAGTCCCACCACGGCACAGCATTGTATCGCCGACCTTACGGGTAGGGTGGATATGATAATTGACGGCGGCAGCAGTATGATTGGGATTGAATCAACAGTTGTTGACTTAAGTGGCGAAGTCCCCGTAGTTCTCCGCCCGGGTGGAATCACGCCCGACGATATGCGAAGCGTCATCGGCGAGGTTCTTTATTCAGGCGAGGTTGAGGGTGCACCGCGTTGCCCGGGTATGAAATACACGCATTACAGCCCCGAAGCGCAGGTAATCGTGCTCGAGGATATTGCTTCTTTTGAAAAATATAAGGAAGACGGCAAAAAGATTTGCGTCATCGCAAAAAATGCGTCAAAATATAATCTTAATGCCGACATTTTATACGATGCAGGTGAAGACGACCGCGAATATGCGGCGCGCCTTTTCTATCTTCTTCGCAAGGCTGACGAGGACGGCGCAGATATAGTTTTTGCCCAGCTTCCCGAAAATCACGGAATCGGCATCGCGCTTTATAACCGACTTTATAAGTCGGCAGGGGGACAGGTGATTTTAAAATGAGTAAAGACATTTTATTCGTTTGTACGGGAAACACCTGCCGCAGCCCTATGGCAGAGGCTATTTTCAACACAATATTTAAAGATATAAAGGCAAGCTCAAGCGGTACTTCCGTGGCGCATCCAAGCGGTGCTGCAAAAAATGCGACTATCGCGGTGGAAAAGTACGGCGCATCACTTGATAATCATATTTCAAGTCAGCTCACCGTGGAGGAGCTTTCGGAATACAAGCTTATTCTGACAATGACACATTCCCATAAAGAAATGCTCCGCCCCTATATAAACGGCGATAATCTTATGACGCTTTCCGAATTTGCAGGGGAAAATGGCGATGTGTACGATCCCTACGGCGGAAGTCTTGAGCTTTACGAAGAAACTGCAAAACAAATATATTATTATATCGTGCGCGGAATCGCTAAAAGGAGCGAAATCCTTCTTGCAACCGAGGACGATACAAAAGCGATAGCCGAAATGGAAAAAGAATATTTTTCAGACGCGTGGAGCGAAACTTCGGTAAAAACGCAGATTGAAAATAAAAAGGTGCTTGCGCTTAAAACCTTTGGCGAGCTTATCGGCTACTCTATCTTTATGACAGCGGCTGATGAAGGCGAAATCCTCCGCATTGCGATAAACAAAAACATCCGCAAAGGCGGACTTGGTAAAAAACTCCTTCTCGCATCGATTGATAAAATGGGGGAAGAGGGCGCAAACGAAATTTTCCTTGAAGTGCGCGCATCAAATGATGGTGCAATCGCGCTTTACAAATCAGCAGGATTTAGTGAAATCGGCATCCGAAAAGGTTATTATGACAACGGTGAGGATGCTATCTTATACAAGAAGGAACGATAACTATGGCATATATACTTGGAATTGAAACATCGTGCGACGAAACTGCGGCATCCGTCACAAAAGACGGACGCGAGGTTCTTTCAAATGTAGTCTATTCGCAGATACCTTTGCACACCATCTATGGCGGTGTTGTGCCCGAAATCGCATCGAGAAAGCATATCGATAAAATCATCCATGTAATCGACGCGGCTTTGCGCGAGGCTGATATTAAAAAAGAAGACCTCGACGCCGTTGCAGTAACATATAACCCTGGTCTTGTGGGTGCTCTTCTGGTAGGCGTTTCCGTTGCCAAGGCGTTCTCTTATTCAATCAAAAAACCGCTTATCCCCGTAAATCACATTCAGGGACATATTGCGGCAAACTATATCGCATATCCCGAACTAAAACCGCCTTTTGTCAGTCTTGTTGCTTCGGGCGGACACAGTCATATTCTTCATATCAAGGATTACCGCGAATTTGAAGTAATCGGCGCAACAACTGACGATGCCGCAGGCGAGGCGTTTGACAAAGCGGCGCGCGTATTGGGACTTGGCTATCCCGGTGGCCCGAAGCTCAATAAGCTTGCGGAGGAAGGAAACCCCGAAGCAATTCGATTCCCGCGTCCTCACAACGGCTATGACTTCAGCTTCAGGAGACTTAAAACGGCTGTAATCAACTATGTTCATACAGCCGCGCAAAAGGGAGTAGAAATCAATAAAGCCCATGTTGCCGCATCTTTTCAGCAGGCAGTATGCGACGTGCTTGTAAATAATACTGTCGGCGCGGCGAAGGAGCTTGGAGTTGATAAAATCGCAATCGCAGGCGGCGTTGCGGCGAATACACTTCTCCGTAGTCAGATGGAAGAGAACGCAAAGAAAAATGGAATAAAGTTTTACTGTCCGCCGTTTGAACTTTGCACCGATAATGCCGCAATGATTTCCTGCGCAGGCTATTATAACTATGAAGCAGGCATCCGCGGAGGGCTCGACCTCAATGCAGTTCCGCAATTATCAATAGGTGATGTACTATGAAATTAACTCTTTTAAGAGAAAATATGAAAAAACACAACATATCCGCAGTAGTTATACCGACTGCGGATATGCATTTAAGTGAATATATTCCCGACTGCTATAAGCTGCGTGAATATTTAAGCGGATTCACAGGCTCGGCAGGAACGCTCGTCGTGACTATGGATAAGGCAGGCTTATGGACTGACGGCAGATACTACATTCAGGCGGAAAAGGAGCTTTCGGGAAGCGGAATTACGCTTTTCAAAGCTTCCGAAAAGGACTGCGTGAAAATCCACGAGTTTCTCAAAGGCGAAGCCTCGGTAGGCCTTGACGGAAGACTTTTTTCTAAAAAATACCTCGACGAATTTATCGCAAAAATGGGAAAAGTCCCTGTAAATACCAAGTTTGACGCATCGGTAGTATGGGCGGAAAAACCAGCTGCACCCGACGGGAAAACCTTCATCCTTGACGAAAACTATGCAGGAGAGAGTGTGGATAGTAAAATTGCCCGTGTCCACGAAGAAATGACAAAGGGAAGCTTTACACACTACATTTGCGCTATGCCCGAGTGCGTTATGTGGCTTTTGAACATCCGCGGAAACGATGTCAAAAACACCCCCGTTGCGCTTTCGTATATTATAATGACCGCGAAGACAACCACACTTTACATAGATGCCGATAAACTCACAAACGAAGTGGCAGTGCATCTAAAAAATCATAATATACAAGTGGCGGATTATAATCGTGTCTATGCCGACATTGAGAAAATCGGCGCGGATAACTTTGCGGCGATAGATTTT
>JAZRFX010000006.1:0-3272 GCA_045643845.1 Clostridia bacterium
GTGGATGATACCCTTTGTACCATACGCCATTGTAGCCGCGTGGTCACCTACATTTGCGCCTCTGCCGAGAGGTTCAACGCCGTAAATTTCAACGGGATCTGCAAGGAAAGGTGTGAACATACCCAGTGAATTTGAGCCACCGCCTACGCACGCACAAACTGCGTCGGGCATAATGCCTGTCATTTCGAGGAACTGCTCTCTTGCTTCAATACCGATGATTGCCTGGAAATCACGAACCATCTTGGGGAAAGGATGCGGACCTGCCGCTGTACCGATACAATAAATTGCAGTTTTATATTCCTTGAGATATGCTTCAAAAGCAGCATCGCACGCTTCCTTCAAAGTCTTGAGTCCTTTTGTTACGGGGATAACATTTGCGCCGAGCATCTTCATACGGATTACATTGGGATGCTGTTTTGAAATATCAACCTCACCCATATAAACGTCGCATTCCATACCGAAGTATGCCGCTGCTGGAGCGATTGCAACGCCGTGCTGACCTGCACCTGTTTCGGCGATGATTTTCTTCTTACCCATATATTTTGCAAGAAGTCCCTCGCCCATACAATGATTAAGCTTATGCGCGCCTGTGTGGTTAAGGTCTTCACGCTTCAGATAGATCTGGCAGTTGCCGAAAATCTTTGAAAGGCGTTCGCAATGGTACACGGGAGTGGGTCTACCCTGAAATTCCTTACGAATTCTGCGAAGTTCGTTGATGAACTGCGCGCTGTGGCAAATTGCTTCGTAAGCGTCGTCGGCTTCCTTGAAAGCCTCTATAAGTTCTTTATCCTGATAAGAACCGCCGTATTCTCCGAAAAATCCGTCAGGAGTCGGAAATTCTTTAAGATAGTTTTCAAATTCTCTGTACTTGTTCATATTATTACCTCCTATAAAAACGCCCTTGATATGCGTAATATCAAGGGCATAGGTAAATCTCAAAACAAGGCTGTGAAACCTTATGCGAGATACCTACATATCCCCGACTTATAACGCAAGTCCTACGTCAGCGCATTTAACGCCGCCCTCGACAGCCCATATTACTCAGGCAGTTCTGCGGAACTCACACCATAATCCGCTCGCTCTTTGAACTGTTGACTGACTTTTTTCTGTCTCAACGGTTTTTATCAAATTAAGAGTATTATACCACTCGTAAAATTATATGTCAATAATTATTTAGTGTATGTAAGCTCATACTTGGCGCCGTCTTCTACCTTGGTCATATCAACACCTGTTTCAAGCGGTTTAGAGTCCTTTGAAAGAGCCCAGTATGCCTGGTCTTCGTCATAGTCAGCCTTAATGCCGTTGACAAGTTTCACATAAAGTCCGTAAGGGCCTTCTTCCCCGTCGATGAGCTTATGCTCCAAAAGTGCTTCGCCGACAGTTTCCTTATCGGTATGAATTGTGAAAGTGGCGTTATTTTTCCCGACAATAACTTTCACGCTGATTGTTTTAGAGCCTGTACCAAATTCTGTATTTTCAGTATACTTTGCGTCTTTCCAGGACTTATCAGCATCGGATACACCATTTGCTGCAAAAAAAGCGATAGCACAAGCTACAATCACTAAAATTATTGAAACTATAGTTGTTTTTTTCATAGTTATATCCCCCTTTTTATTTTGGGAAAGAGCACTCCATTTTCGGAGTGCTCTTAATTCATTTACGCCTTTTCTACGCCAATCTTAACTTTTTCGCCGTTGATGTTCCACTCTTTTGAGTTGTCGCAATCACCATCGTTTATAGCAAGCGCGAGAACATCTTCCTTGATTTCTTCAGCGTTCTTTTCTACGATTGCAGAAATCTTTTCGTTTCCGCTGATGTAGATATTGATGTTATCCATAACTTCAAATCCGCTATCCTTACGCATAGTCTGGATTTTGCTGATGATTTCACGAACAAAGCCTTCCTCGATAAGCTCGTCCGAAAGACGAGTGTCGAGAACTACTGTGATACCGAAATCGCTTTCTGATGCAAAGCCTTCAACCTGTGCTGATTCGATGAGAAGGTCATCCTTTTCAAGAACAACTGCTTCGCCGTTTACCTCGAACTTGATGCTGCCGTTTGCTTCAAGCTCGTCCATAGCTGCGTTTCCATCAACATTTGCAAGGTATTCGCGGATACCGCCGAGAACCTTACCATACTTGGGACCAACAGTCTTGAGCTGAGGCTTGAAGTTGTATGTTGTACATTCACGAACATTGTCTGTAAAGAGAACTTCCTTTACATTGAGTTCGTCCGCGATGATTTCAGTATAGAAGCTGTCAAGAGCAGTTTCAGCCTTTACATACATCTTGCCGATGGGCTGACGGTTCTTGATATTAGAAGCGTTTCTTGCAGCTCTTCCGAGTACAACGATATCAAGAACTTCTTCCATCGCCTTTTCAAGGTTTGCGTCAATCTTTGCTTCGTCAAATTCGGGATAATCGCAAAGATGCACGCTGATGGGAGCATCCTTATCAATGCTGCAAACAAGGTTACGGTAGATTTCTTCAGCCATAAAGGGAATCATGGGAGCTGTAACCTTGGCAAGAGTAACGAGTGTTGTGTAAAGAGTCATATACGCGTTAATCTTGTCCTGAGTCATTTCCTTGCCCCAGAATCTTTCACGGCTACGGCGAACGTACCAGTTACTCATCTCATCGGTGAATTCCTGAATTACGCGCGCACTTTCAGTAATCTTGTAGTTTGAAAGATAATCGTCAACAGTCTTTATGAGTGTGTTGAGCTTTGAAATGAGCCACTTGTCCATTACGGAAAGCTTGTCATAATCAAGAGTATATTTTGTAGCGTCAAACTCGTCAATATTAGCATAGAGTACGAAGAATGCGTATGTGTTCCAGAGTGTACCCATAAACTTACGCTGACCTTCGCTTACTGCGCCGTCGTGGAAACGGTTGGGAAGCCAGGGAGCGCTGTTTGAATAGAAGTACCAGCGGATAGCATCTGCGCCGTGCTTTTCAAGAGCATCGAAGGGATCTACTGCGTTGCCCTTACTCTTACTCATCTTCTGACCGTTTTCGTCCTGTACGTGACCAAGAACGATTACATTCTTGTAGGGTGCTTTATTGAAGATAAGAGTTGAAATAGCAAGAAGTGAATAGAACCAACCTCTTGTCTGGTCAACTGCTTCACTGATGAAGTTTGCAGGGAAATTCTCCTCGAAGATTTCCTTGTTTTCAAAGGGATAGTGCCACTGTGCAAAGGGCATTGCACCTGAGTCGAACCAACAGTCGATAACTTCCTTGGTACGATGCATTTCGCCGTTACACTTGGGA
>JAZRFX010000007.1:0-7098 GCA_045643845.1 Clostridia bacterium
CTTTTTTCGTTCTGCGCTTTTTTTACATCCCGAAAGTAGATGCAGTTTCGATACGAACCATATAAGGTTCAACAAGACGAACTGCCGCCTTTGTCGCCTTCCAACCTGCGCTTGCACGCTGATTAAGCGGATCGCTTGTACCTGCGCTGCCGAGCTGTTTTACGATATGCTCAAGACCGCCACCTGCGATTTCAGTTGTACCATAAGCGTTATCGCCGATAATAAGAGTTGCATAGACATCACAACCCTCAAGACCTGCTTCGCCGGGGAAGATAATATCGCCGTCAGATGCGCCGTTTACAATCGCGCTTTCAAGATAGATTGCGCTACTCTCTGCGTTAAAGCCTGTAACAGCAACAGTTTCGTAATTGTCGCCGTGCTTGATCTGAAGGAGTGCGCCGACAAGTCGGGATGCATCCTCCGCAGTAAGTGTTTCCTTTACTGAAAGCTTGTAAATTGAAGACATACCGCAACCTTCGGAAACATCGCCGTCAGCTGAAAGAGTTGTAAAGCTCTTCACTGTAAGATTTCTTGAATCCTTTGTAAGGTCGTCCGCGTGGAATACCTTTGCCTCGCTTGATTCAACGAAGCGGACATTTTCAATCTTACCGATTTCGCCCTGATAGATACCTTCAGGGTCAGAATATGTCTTGACATTGAGCCACTTGGGGTCGCTCATAAGGTCATACGCTGTGTCGGGATGGATGATGCCCACAAAACTGCCGTTGATTGTTTCAGCGTTCATCTTCTTGAGATAACGCACGGCGCGTCTGATTGCATCAACTGTAAGGTAGTGATTGCCACTTTCCTTGCCGCCTGTAAGAAGGCTGCGGCTTGCAACCTGACCTTCGGCGAACTGTACATTTGTACCGCCTGAAAGCACCTCACGGGTAATTGTGTCCAGGGTTCTGCCTGCCTGATTACCAAGAAGCTTTGTCGCCTGAACAAGATTGTTGTCAATAGCTGTAAGAAGAAGGATATCGGAAAGCTCGATAAATCCGCCGTACTGCTTTACTTCGGCTGAAACTGTGCCCATATCAATCTTCTGACCTGCAGGAGTTACGCCTTCCATAAGAGGAGTAGTCATCTTGGGAAGGGGATCAAACTTACGAAATTCGATTACCTTACCACCATTTTTGGGAATGGGGCACTTCTGACCGAACTGATCGTGCACGAGCTTGGGCTCCGCCATATCGATAAGATAGTCAGAATAGTATGTCTTCATCTGGGCTGAAAGGCCGCCCTCGCCGTAGGGTGTTACTTCGCCTGAGGTATTCACTGTGCCAACTGTTGTATGCACATTTTCACCTGCGGCGAAATGCTGTAAATTAAAATTAAACATTTCATTTCTCCTTTTTGTTTTTAAATTTTTAGAAACTTATTTTTTCGCCTTTTGCGGCTCTTTTTGCAAGGTCTGCTCGTTCCTTACGGGTAAGCTTTGAAGCATTGCCTGAAAGAAGAATTCCGCTGCCGCCTTCACTGCCGTTTTCAATGGGACGGCTCGCATTGGCGCGGATTGAATCCACTACCTTCTTCTCGGCATCCTTTGAGCTTCTGTCGAGGATTGCGTCAATGTTTATGACCTCGTAGGCATCCTTGACCTTCACACCTGCTTTGAGAAGTCTTGCAAATTCGGGGTTTTTGATTTCGGCTTCAAAATCAAAGTCGGGATATGCCGCCTTTGTTTCCTCCGCCTGCGCGCGAAGCTCGTCTGTGCGACTTTTTACTTCTGCGTTTTTCTTTTCCTCCTCAAAATGCGCCTTTAACTGCCTGTTTTCCCAGATAAGTCGCTTTATGAGTTCGGTCTTTTTTTCTTCTGTGAGTGTGTTCTTTTCGTCCTTCACACTTTTCACCTCCCTTAATCTTTTGCTGATGATTTTTTGCACTTTTTTAGCAAACTGTTCTTTGAATTCGTTTTTTATAAGTGCTTCAAATTCAGCATCCTTGTCCCTCTTGCCTTCGGCGTCAAGGCTTTTTTCTTCGCCCGTTTGCGGCGTGCTGATTGCCACATTTTCAGCATCTATACTATCCCCTGCCTGCGCGCTTATGGTGGGGTTTGTACGCTTTTTATCTTCCTTCATTTTCCTTCATCCTTTCACTTATTTCACGGATTTTTTCTTCTATTGAACGCTTTCCTTCAAAGTCCATAATCTCAAGCGCGGCAAGTGACTGCGCCGTGTTTTCGGGACTGAAGAAGCCAAGTCGGAAAAGCTCTTTGGCAAGCTCATTTTGTGAAAGCCTTGTATATGGGCTTTTCTTCTGCGTTTTTACTGCAATATCGAAAATGCTCTTTCGATAAAGTGAATTTTTATCCTTTTGCATAACGAGTTTTTCGTTGCTGTAATCTGAAAATTTGTATCCGCCGTCGGGAAGCGCAATTCTGAAGCTGCGACGCTCGGTATAGAACTGACGGATAAGCTCAATGCACAGATAATTTATGCGCGTGAATGCACGATAAGAGCCCTTGAGCATATCGCGGCTGACCTTGTTGCCCGCCTCCTGAAGGGCGGCAATGGCGCTGGCCGCCGTTACGCCGCCGATTGCGTTACCCTGATTGAAGTCGCTGTTTGCGCTCGTTTCCTTAAGCTCGTTGATTTTCATCTGCAATATGTTCATACACGAGGGCGGAAGCGACGCCACATTTATCGGGCGCAGTCTTTCCTCGTTTATGTCGCCTTCAACATGGACGATGGGGCGCGACCAGTCTAAGAATTCCTGCTCGTTCACGCCTGCGCTGATTTTTGCAAAATATCTCGGCTTTGCCGCCATAAGCGCATTGTCGAGAATTGCATCGTTAAGGCGGTCAATATACATCTGCGGATTTTTCGTAACTGCCACAAGGCCGAAGCCTGCAGGCGTTCCCTCTTCGGGGAAAAGTGTGTCAAGCACGATTGGATATTCGCCGTGGTCGTACCATCCGCGATTTTCGTATTCGGGAAGGTTTTCCGATGCAAAAAGAAGGTTCTTTCCAACGAATTTTGCGTAGTGAAGCACGGTTTTTCCTTCGTCGTTTCTTACCTTGTAGTACCAGTCAACGACGAGGACCTTGTCCTTCACATCGACGCTGTCGTCGTATATGTACTGCTTAATATCGATTGCGTTTCCGAGCTCTTTTCCCAAAAGCTGGGGGTATTCACTTTCAAGCACATCGCGGTCACGCAAATCGACAATGAAAAGATTTCGGCTTTTCTGAATGTCGGTAACCCCGGGCTCCCAAAAAATATTTAAAAGGTCAATCTTTTTAATACTGATGTCGCCGAGCCCGTTCTCGGCACCGCTGTTCCAGAAAACTCCGTAGGCGCTCGTCCCGTGCTTTAATTTGTACCACCAGTTGTCCGAGTAAATTTCCTCGAAATTGTTGTGTTCGATGATTGCGGGGAGTATGCCCGAAAGCTTTTCCGCTTCTTCTATATCATCCTTATCACGCGGAAGAACGCTCGCCTCGGGATAGGCATCCATCGCGTCGGCGTGCTTGTGGGTGAGGGTGTTGAAAAGCCACGCGCTGACACTCCGAGAGCCTTCTTTTTTGTCGTCTGGCCCGAAGGTGTCCCAATGGCGAAGCTTCCACCATTGCTCGTCCTCGACAATTCTTCCTTCAAGCGTGGATTTTGCATTTTTATAATCCCTTAAAACCTCGGCGGCAAGCGTGATTTCGCTCTCGCCGATTTTTCGTTTTTGGGAAGGAGTTTTCCCTTTCAAAAGTTCGTTTATCTTCATTTTTCATCCTCCACTTCGGGCAGTATTACAACGCCCGTTTCATTTTCTTCATTTTCGCCGTTTTGATTTTTCCCTTCGGCAAGCTTCCTCTCCTCGAGCGGAGAAAGGATGCCATACATCCCTCTTTTTATTTCTGCAAGGGCATCAAGCGCCTTGATTGCGTTGTTGAGCGCCTGCATATCCATTTTGCCGAAAATCCGTTCCTCCTCTCCGCTGTCGGAGCCGTTTTTCTCCTTTACGATGTATCTGTAAAACTGCTTTTTATCGTCTACCGCCTCGTCGAGCACGGCGGTCAGTTTGTCGGCAATTTTGATTTCCTTGTCGAGAGGGGATTTTTTCCTTCTCATAATAATCACCCCTGTCTTAAGTAGTTGTACTGCCCGAGCTCAAGCGGATCGTACAATATTTTTTCATATTTCTTCGGCGGCGGATTTATCGGGTTTACCATAGCGACATACCTGACCTCGTCGTAGATGTGGTCCTCGGTTTCGGTGTCGATATCCTCGACATCCGTCTGGCTGTAGACAAGCGCGGGAATAGTCCTTATAAAATGCTTGCAGGTCGAAAAAATATAGAGCATCGGGATTCCGTTCTCGTCAAATGCGAGGCGGTTATGAAGCTGCATTTTCCCCGCGATTCGCGTATTGTCCGCCTTTTCAAAATAAATTCCAACGCGCTCCATCATCGTCGCGACACTCTCGCCACGGCTTTCGTCAAAAATTGACGGGTCGGCAATTCCCGAAATGTGCCTTCCGCGAAGGTTTATATCCTCCTTTTCAATCGCCCTGATTTTCCGCGCTATTTCCTGCGGCTCCCACCTTACGCCTTCGTTGGGAGTACCCGTACATCCGTAAAGCTCGCGGATGCGATAAAGCCTGCCGTCGGGGTCAACGGCGTACCACCCGACCGAGAACGGACGCGAATAACCAAAGTCAAAGCCGCGGTAAATCTTCCAGGTCGAAGGGATTTTAAAAGGCGAGATGACATGCGTGTTTTTGCGTGTTACATAGCCGTCGGGGTTGTTGCGCCATTCGTTAAAGACCTGCCCCGAAAAGCTGTCCCAGTCGCCGTATAAAAGCGCCCGTTTCTCATTTTCGGGGAGCGATGCGAGGCGCGTTATATATTCGGGATCGTTCTGCATCAGAATTTTGTTGTCGAAGATGCTCGACGGCACGAAAATACGGCTTCGTGAACGGATTTCGCTCTTCCCGTCGGGGAAGACGATTTTCACATCCTCGCGGATGGGTGTCATCGGCGGTGCGGGAGTTATAAAACGCTCCTTCACCCATCCGTGACCGATTCCCCCGGGATTCGCCTGCGCTCTTATATAGCAACGCGTACCGGGTCCGTTGGGACGGTTTCGGCTGAAAAGATAGCTGTACTCGTCCCAGGTAAAGTGCGTCAGTTCGTCAAAATCTATAAAGTCGTAGCGTTTACCCTGATAGTTCGTGCGGTCTTTGGTGTGTTGCATCGCGCCGAAGTATATTTTCGCACCCGAAGGAAATGTCCACGAATGCTTTTGCTCGTTATATTTCGCATCGGGGAAAGAGGGCAGATATATCTCGTGACTGCGGTCAACCATTTCCGAAAGCTGCGGATAGGTTTTTCGCAAAATCAGTCCTCGATAATGCGGAATGTGCACCTGACGGAGCGCCTCGGCAATGGCGCAGTCGCTTTTTCCGCCGCCTGCCGCACCGCCGTAGAGAGCTTCGTTTTCGCGGCGTTGCATAAATATTTTTTGCCGTGGTTGAGGCGACCAGATTACATTCACTGCGAAATTATCTCCATAATATAGTATCCGTCCTCTTCCCTTGCGGCGAGGTGGTATTTGCCGAGCGCACACTTTACATCTTCCTTTGAAATCGCGCGCGGAGTTTCGCCGTCCTTTAAAACGAGGATGAGGTTCGCCGCCGCGCAGTCAAGAAGCTGTTTTAGTGCCATAATTTCGTCGTGAAGCTCTCGCACTTCCTTTTTATATAAGCCGATGCGCCTTTCAAGTCTTTTGATTTCGTTTTCCATTACTGATCTTCCTTTCTGAAATAATAGTTTTCAAGACAATGCGCAATGGGGCATCTGCGCCAGTTGTAGTTGTTCGCGCAGTAGCCGAGCAAAAATTCGCTGCGCGCATCCTTGTCGGGGAATTTAATTGTCGCTCCTTCACAGCGGAAATTTAATCCGTTGTGCTTTTTGTAAAAAGGACATTCCATTACTATCGGCATTTATCTCACTCTCCTTTCCTGATTTTTTATCGCCATATATTTTCCGTAGCTTACGCCCATTTTTGCGGCTTCCTCCTGAAGCGATGTCAAATCGTCGTACGGAAGCAGTTTATATCCCTTGTAGGGGGCATAGCCACAGGTATAACGCGCGCGGCAAAACTCGCTGCAGACCTTTCGACGAAGCGACAGTTCGGGAATGCGCCGTCCGCAAACCACGCAGAATTTTCCGTAGTATCTCATATGCATCTTTCCTTTCGGGTAAGTTTATTTCAAGCGTTTCTTACGCCTTGCGTAAGTTAGTATAGTAGGGGGTTTGTAGAAAGTCAATACCTTTTGCGTAAGTTTTTTAAAAATTTTTCTTGCATAGTGCGTAAGTTTGTGTTAAAATGCCTATATAAAGCCTTAAACGAGAGGAAAAAATTTTTATGAAATTACATGAAAGAATTAAAAAATGCCGACTTGAAAATAATATGACTCTGCTTGAACTTGCCAATGCCCTTGGTGTACGCGAAGCCACCGCGCAGAGATATGAAAGCGGTGAAATAAAAAATCTCAAACACGAAACTGTGCTTGAGATGTCGAGGATATTTAACTGTTCGCCCGCCTACCTTATGGGTTGGGAGGACGATGCTCCTGCTAAAAAGGAGGGCGGTATTCCCCTCCTTGGTAAAATTGCGGCAGGTCAGCCGATTCTTGCAGAGGAGGAGTGCGAGTTCTTCTCTCCCCTTGACGATACGCGTGCCGATTTTTGCCTTCGCGTACGCGGAGATTCAATGATTGGCGCAGGCATCAAGGACGGCGATATTGTATTTATAAGGAAGCAGGAAACTGTCGATGACGGCGAAATCGCCGCCGTACTTGTTGACGATGAGGCAACTCTTAAAAGAGTGTATGTGTCTGACGACGCCGTAACGCTTATCGCCGAGAACCCCAAGTATAAGCCAATGGTCTACACAAAAAAGCAATGCAAGAATATCCGTATCCTCGGCAAAGCCGTGGCATGCCATACAAATTTATGATGCCACAGTTTGGGGACGGGGCGATTTTTGTTACATATTTTCAGACAATACAAAAAGAGCAAGTTTTCACTTGCTCTTTTTTACTTCACTTCTATTGCCATTACTTTGTCGAAAAGGGATTGCAGTTTTTCGACGGTGAGCGC
>JAZRFX010000008.1:0-4456 GCA_045643845.1 Clostridia bacterium
TGGTATGAAACGAAATGACGGAGATGTTAAAAACGCCCAGAGTACAAAAGGCAAAGCGAGGTAAAAGTATCCCATGAAAAAGCTCATTGGTCTTACAGGCAGAACAGGCAGCGGTAAATCAAGTGCCGCGAAAATATTTGAAGAACTGGGTGTTTTCTGTGTTGACTGCGACAAGATTGCTCACGAAGTGCTTTTTGAGAGCGATGTAAAAAAAGCACTTGTCAATGCTTTCTCCGATGTTATCCTTGCCGAAAATGGTGAGATTGACAGAAAGGCTCTCGGTAAAATCGTTTTTGCAGATAGCGAAAAACTTCTCGCATTAAACGGCATTGTTCACGGTGCAATACTTGAGCGTTGTTTTGCTCTTTGCGAAAATTCGGGTAGTGACATCTGCCTTATTGACGGGAGCGAGCTTGAATCAAGCGGCGCGGATAAAAAGTGCGATGTAATGGTTGTTGTCACGGCGGATGAGAGCGTGCGCCTTGAAAGAATTATGGCGCGCGATAACATCGACCGAGAAAGCGCGCTTCGTAGAATCAAAAGCCAGAAGGATTATTCAAAAGAGGCTTTTATAATCGAAAACAACGCGGGCGAAAAAGAGCTTTCCGAAAAAATTTCAACCCTTCTCGAAAAAATCAAAAGGGGCGATGCAAAATGAAAAAGTTTTCAGCGCTTCTGATGATTGTAGTACTTTCTCTTTCCCTGACCGCGTGTAAGAGCGAGAAGGTGACGAAGCAAAGCTTTGCTTTCGATACAGTGGTGACAATCACGGCGGATAAAAAATACGAAAAAGAAATTTCCGAGGCCCTTTCAATGTGCGGCGATTACGAGCTTGTTTTCAGCAGAACGAATGAAAAAAGCGAGCTTTATAAAGTAAACAGCGGCGAAAAGAATGATTTATCGCCCGACCTTGAAAAAGCTGTGGAAGCGTCGCTTTTATTTTCATCGCTGACTGACGGCGCGTTTGATATTACAGTTTCTCCGCTGATTGATTTGTGGGATGTGAAAAATCGTACCACTCCCCCGTCGCAGGAGGAAATTGAAAAAGCACTCCAAAATGTCGGCTATAAAAATGTAAAATCCGCTCCTTTTTCACGAGATGACAAAATTCTCGATATGGGCGCAATTGCCAAGGGGTATATCGCAAATAAGCTTGTAGAATATTTTAAAGAAAAAGGCGCAAAGGATGTCATAATCGACCTTGGCGGAAATGTAGCACTTATCGGCGAGCATACAGTCGGCATACGAAATCCCCAAAACCCCGACGAAATTTTTGCAGTAATCAAAGCGAAGGATAAAAGCGTCGTTACAAGCGGTGCTTATCAGCGATATTTTGATTACAACGAAAAGAGATATCATCATATAATAGATCCGAAAACGGGCTTCCCTGCTGATAATAATATCTTGTCAGTTACGGTGGTTTCCCCCTCGTCTATGATAGCGGATGCTCTTTCGACATCGATATATATTATGGGAGAAAGTGCTCTTTCGCTGTGCGAGGAATTCGAGGATACCGATGCTATAATAATAAGGAAAGATATGTCTACTATTACTACTGACGGGTTCTTCCTCAAATACAGTTTGGAGTATAATTAGAAAAAATTCATTATTTTGTTAAAAAAAACTTGCATTTTGAAATTATATGTGCTATAATCCATTTGTTTCATAATGTTTTGGAGGTGAAAATATAATGCCTAACATTAAATCAGCTAAGAAGAGAGTTCTCGTTATCGAAAAGAAGACTCTTGAAAATCGTATGGTTAAATCCGCTATCAAGACAGAACTTAAGAAGTTTGAAGCAGCAGTTAGCGAAGGCAACAAAGCAGTTGCTACAGAGCTTTACAGCGCTTGCGTTAAGAAGCTTGACCAGGCTGCAGCTAAGGGTGTTTACCACAAGAACACAGTTAGCCGTAAGAAGAGCCAGCTCGCTAAGGCTATCGCTACATTAGCATAAGTTTATTGATTGCTTAAAAAAAGAGTATGCACATAGTGCATACTCTTCTTTAACTTCTTTTTATGCTTGATTAAATGGCACAGATCTCAAAACGCAATAAGGCAATATGTATTATTTCTTTTATTGAGATATTTTACATAATTACTTTTATTGTTTGTGGAAGGAATCCGTTAGACGGATTCCATTTTTTATGCGTTTTGTTACGCGCAAACTTCATCCGCGGAGTATCTTTATACACCTACGGATTCAGTTTACACGTTCTGCACCATTTTCTCTTCGCACTTAACAAAAAACGGAATTCACATTGTGAATTCCGTTTTAATTTTACATTTATTTATTCTTTTCGTAAATGAGCATAAGCCCTTTAAGAAGCAAATCCTCGTCAACTATAATTTCGCGTTTACAAAGAGGTACGATTGCTTTTGCAAGTCCGCCTGTTGCGATAACTGTACACTTTTCGCCGATTTCTTCTTCAAAGCGTTCTACTATTCCTTCTATCGCGCCTGCGTTTCCGTACATAATACCGCTTTTGATAGAATCGACGGTGTTGCTTCCGATAATCTTTTTCGGTTTTTCAAAAGCAACCTTGGGAAGCTGTGCAGTTCTGCCAACGAGTGCATCGTGCGAAACTGCCACACCAGGAAGGATTGCACCGCCGAGGAACTGCTTTTTGCCATCTATCACGGAAATTGTTGTCGCCGTTCCCATATCAATTACAATTTGCGGAACGCTGTATTCCTCCACACTTGCAACGGCATCAACTACAAGGTCGCTACCGAGCTGTGCGGGATTGTCAATCACAATACTGATTCCCGTCTTAACACCGGGACCGACAATCATAACATCAATCGGGCAAAGGTTTTCAATCGCTTCCTTGACCACTTTTGTAATGGTGGGAACAACGGATGAAATTATTGCACCGTCTATTTTTTTGTAATCAATATTGTGCATCTCAAATGCAGTTTTGAAAAGCACGCTGTATTCAAGCTTTGTCGCACGGTGCGCGGTTGAAAGGCGTTCGCGGAAAAGGATTTCTCTCCCCTCGACACAACCTGCGACGATATTTGTATTACCGATATCTATAACTAAAATCATAATCTTTTTCCCTTATTAACAATTTTAAGAAGCTGGACAATTACGGGGGCGAATATTATATTTACCGCCATTTCGAACAGGAAGTTTCCGCCGACAAGAACGAAAATCATATATTTGCCGACATCAGTTCCGCCTGCCCAGGTAGTTATTATTTCCATAAAGAAAAGCTTGCATCCTAAAAGGAATACGCCCGTATTTATAACAGGACAAATAAGCGCGGAAACAACTGCGGAAAAATACTCCTTATTTATCAGTTTATTGACAAGCTGATAAACAGCTCCTGCCATAAAGCCACAAAGTGTACCCTTCGCCAAAACTGTGATAATCGTACCTGCCACATTTACAGCCATAAAGGGAGATGCATCGCCACTCGCCAAAACGGCAACGCCAAAAACAAAACCAAGCCAAGCACCAATACTCTTTCCGCAGGTTACTGCACCGATAACTATCGGAATCAGTACCAAAGAGATGGAGAATGTGCCAAATCTGATTGCCGCGCCCATAAACTGAAGCACAACCACAAGTGCTGTCAAAAGCGCGCCGAGAACCATTGTCCTCGTTGACATTTTCTTTCTTTCCATATTTAAATCCTCCTTGCTATTATTCCCCATACGGAGATACAATACAATTACGCCATTATAATAGCACAGTTTTTTTCGCTTGTACAGTATTTTTTTATTGCAAAAGTGAAAAAGTGGGTGTATAATAGCAAAAACGGAGGGATTCATATGCAAAACAAAACTCAAAAAATCGTACTTTCATCGCTCCTTGCCGCGCTTGTCTGCGTTGCAACGATGATAATAAAGGTTCCGTCGCCTCTTAAAGGTTATGTCAACCTTGGGGACTGTGTAGTGCTTCTTTCAGGGTGGGTTCTCTCCCCTGCTTACGCATTTTTGACCGCAGGTATAGGAAGCGCGCTCGCTGATATTCTTTTAGGCTACATAACTTATGCGCCTGCAACATTTTTAATCAAGGGCATTATGGCGCTCATTTGTTGCTACAGCGCAAAGCTTTTCAAGAAAAAACCTTTTGCTACAAGGCTTATCGGTGCACTCGCAGCTGAAATTGTAATGGTTGGTGGCTACTTCGTATTTGAAGGATTTTTATACGGGTTCGCCGCATCGCTGGTAAATATTCCCGCAAATGCAGTTCAGGGTGCTTTCGGAATTATATTTGGTCTTATGCTTGTAAAGGTATTTGAAAAAAGCGATATTGTAAAATAACAAAAAATGCTATGGAATTTATCCATAGCATTTTTATTTTTAGAATAAGCCTGTTATTTTTCCATTTGCATCGACATCAATTTTTTCAGCCGCGGGAACTTTGGGAAGTCCCGGCATTGTCATAATTTCGCCCGTGAGAGCTACGATGAAGCCTGCACCTGCGCTTACCTTGATGTTACGGATT
>JAZRFX010000009.1:0-4338 GCA_045643845.1 Clostridia bacterium
GGTTTTCAGCTTACAGGAGAAAACGCCAACGCGAGAAATCTTATAACGGGAACAAGATATTTGAATATTGAAGGTATGCTTCCTTTTGAAAATATGATAGATGCTTACATTGAACAAACAGGTAACAACGTAATTTATCGCTCAACTCCTGTTTTTACGGGGAATAATCTTCTTGCTGATGGTGTTCTTCTTGAAGCATATTCAGTAGAAGATCAGGGCAGCGGAATTTCCTTTTGCGTATATTGTTACAATGTTCAGCCTGAAATAACAATCGATTATTCTACAGGAGAAAATTTCCTTTCTGGCGAATATGAAAAAGAAAACCCATTGCCCGAAGTAGCTGTAAAAAGAGGAATATACCGCACGCCTTCAGGAAAAAGATATCATATCGATCCCGAGTGTGGAGGTAAAAACAGCTATGAAGTAAGTTTGGAAGACGCGCTTAAAGCGGGACTTACTCCGTGTAATAAGTGCGCACAATAATTAAAAATTGATAACGCGTGAAAAGAAGGTGATAAAATGGAAAAATACAAAATTGAAGGAATGAGCTGTGCGGCGTGCAGCGCCCGTGTTGAAAAGGCAGTTTCATCGGTCAATGGCGTGGAGAGTTGCTCCGTAAACCTCTTGACAAACTCGATGATTGTCGAAGGTAGCGCAACCGAAGAAAGCATAATAACCGCTGTGGAAGATGCAGGCTACAAAGCCTTTAAAGATGGCGTAAAAAAAGAAGAATCTCTCGGCGACGAAACAAAAAAATTAAGAAACAGACTTGTTCTTTCCGTAGCATTCCTCATTGTGCTGATGTATTTTTCTATGGGAAAAATGCTTTTTGGTCTTGAGTATTTCGGAATCTTCAAAAATAGTCCGCTTGCAGTCGGGATTGTGCAGATGCTACTTTCACTTGCTGTAATGGTAATAAATAAAAAGTTTTTCATAAGCGGTTATAAAAGCCTCAGGCACAAGGCCCCCAATATGGATGTTCTTGTTTCAATGGGTTCTCTTGCCGCATTTATCTATAGCACATCGATTCTTTGGATGCTTGCGGAAGCTACCGCAAAGGGGAATCACGATCTTATTCACAAACTGTCGCACGGATTCTACTTTGAATCCGCGGCGATGATACCGACTCTTATTACTGTCGGAAAAATGCTTGAATCCTACTCGAAAGGAAAAACTACAAACGCTATTAAAAGCCTTATGGACCTTGCCCCGAAGACTGCTACGGTTATCCGCGACGGAAAGGAAATGGTAATAAAGGCAAGTGAAATTGTTTTGGGAGATATATTTATACTGACTCCTGGAAAAAGTGTTCCCGCCGATGGTATTGTAATAGATGGAACAAGCTCAATTGACGAATCCGCTCTTACGGGAGAGAGTATGCCCGTAGATAAAGCGGTCGGTGATAAGATTTGGCAGGCAACGATAAACAAAGCAGGTTTTCTTAAATGCAAAGCGACGGGAGTGGGAGAGGAAACAACCCTTTCCAAAATTATCAAGCTTGTCAGCGATGCTGCTTCTACAAAAGCTCCGATTTCAAGAATAGCGGACAAGGTTTCAGGAATATTCGTTCCCGTTGTAGTCGTAATCGCGGTTATAACAACTCTTATATGGATTATTTCAGGAAAAAATATCGGATTTTCGCTCGCGCGCGGAATATGTGTTCTGGTTATAAGCTGTCCTTGTGCACTCGGACTTGCAACCCCCGTTGCCATTATGGTAGGAAGTGGTGTCGGCGCGAAGAATGGAATACTTTTCAAAACATCGGTTGCACTTGAAAAAACGGGGCAGGCGAAGGTTGTTGCTCTTGATAAGACGGGAACAATTACAAAAGGTGAACCCCGCGTTACCGATATTATTTCAAAAGACGAGAACGAGCTTTTAAAAGTGGCATATTCGCTTGAAATGAAGAGCGAACACCCCCTTGCAAAAGCGATAAAAATAAAGTGCGAGGAAGAAAAAGTTCTTCCGTACGAAATTTCCGACTTCACTTCTCTTACGGGAAGTGGGGTAAAGGCAAAATGCGTAGAAGATATCCTTGTCGGCGGAAACGCACTCTTAATTGAAAAAGAGGTAAATCTCTCCGTCGAAACTATTTCGATAGTTGAAAAACTGTCGGGAGAGGGTAAAACCCCATTATTGTTTGCCAAAAACAATCTTCTTTTGGGTATAATAGCCGTTTCCGACACCCTCAAGGAAGACAGCGAAGAAGCGATATCCGAACTTAAAAAAATAGGAATCCGTACAGTAATGATAACGGGTGACAACAAACGCACAGCGGAAGCTATCGGTAAAAAAGTCGGCGTTGATGAAATAATATCCGATGTACTTCCTGCTGATAAGGAAAAAACTATAAAAGACCTTAAGAAAAACGGCACAGTAATAATGGTTGGAGACGGAATAAATGACGCGCCTGCGCTTGCCTCGGCGGATGTCGGTATAGCAATCGGTGCAGGAACGGACATAGCGATTGAATCGGCTGATATTGTCCTTACCAAAAGCACGCTCGCTGATGTTGTAACCGCCATTAAATTAAGCAAAGCAACACTTAAAAATATACACGAAAATCTATTCTGGGCATTTTTCTATAATGTAATAGGAATACCACTGGCAGCGGGAGTTTTCATATCTACTTTAGGATGGGAGCTTAATCCTATGTTTGGTGCTGCTGCGATGAGTCTTTCGAGTTTTTGCGTGGTGACAAACGCATTAAGACTTAATTTTTTCAAAGCTGATAAAAAGAAAAAGGAGGAAAAACAAATGGAAACAACACTTAAAATCGAAGGTATGATGTGCCCGCATTGCGAAGCAAGAGTAAAGAGTACTCTTGAAGCGGTAAATGGCGTCACGGAAGTAATTGCAAGCCACGAAAAAGGCACAGCAATCGTAAAAAGCGAAAGGGAAATTCCTTTTGACGAACTTAAAAAAATTGTTGAAGAACAAGGATATAAAGTATTATAAAGGAGAAAAGTTATGAAAAAAATTATTGCGCTTTTACTTGCAATGACAATTATGATTGTGCATTTTGGCGCTTTTGCGGAAGAAACTGTAAAATTTTCCGACACTGATTCGGAAGCTGTTTTAAAACTTGCTGAAAAAGGAATACTTACCGGCTATCCTGATGGTACATTTCGTCCTGACGGAAATATAACAAGAGCAGAATTTACCGCAGTTATTACAAGGGCAAAAGGTCTTCCTGTAAACCTTTCCGAAGAAGGTGTTACAGGCTTTGAGGATCTCGATAACGACTTAAATAGCGCCTGGGCGCGTCCCTATGTAAAAGCAGCTGTGGATGCGGGAATAATTGAAGGATTTGAAGACGGCACTTTCAGAGCAACTGAAAACATCACATACGAGCATACAATTTTGATGATTGAGCGCGCTTTTGGTATTGAGCCTATCTATAACACCCCTGCTGCTATCATTAATTTGGCAACAAGAGGCGATGTGGCGAATCTTGTTTATAATGCACTCAACACCAAAGAAGAACCCAAAGAAATGAAGAAAATCAGAGTACTTGCATTCGGTAACAGCTACACAGACGATTCTTTCAGATATCTCGGTGCAGTAGGTCTTGCCGGCGGATATGAAATTTATGCTGTAAATATGTTCAAGGGAAGCTGTGCTATTTCCAATCACTACAAATACATGAAGGGCGAAGGCACTTATGTAAGTAGAAAAGAATATATGCCCTATGATATGAAGATAGTAACAACCGAAAATGTTTCATTTGACGAAGGTCTTGCAACCGACGGAGGAAACTGGGACTATATTACATTGCACCAGAAAGGCGAAAGCTCTCCTTTCTTTGAAAAATACTATACTGCGGATAATCCTTATATCACAGAACTTGCAAACTACATAAACGAAAAGGCTCCCGAAAGTGAACTTCTCTTCTTTGAAAACTGGTCAGTATATACCGATCGAATCGAAGAAAGAGATGCGTATAAGCCTCTTAAAGAAGGCATTCCCAAGGAACAGTATATCCCCACGGTATTCGCTTCGATTAAGGAGTCTTACTTGAAGGCAGCTGAAACAATCGGCAACCCCAACAGAGTTATTCCCGTAGGTGAAGCGGTATACCGCGCAATCACAAAATACGGATTCCACGAACGAGTAGAAGGGGAGGGAAGCACTCCTGAAAATTATGTTTTTGACAAATCTGCAAGAGCAATGTACCGTGATACAAGCTCTCACTTAACATTCTTCTATGGACGAATTCTTTCAGCTCTTACCTGGTATGAATATCTTACAGGCGAAGATGCGAGAGAAAACCCCTATCAGAACGAAAATATTCCTGCAGAAGATATGGCTCTCTTAAAGGAAATTGCACACGAAGTA
>JAZRFX010000010.1:0-3833 GCA_045643845.1 Clostridia bacterium
AAAGGACTGAAAGTGTCATTCTGCCGTGCTTTGCAAAAAGCTCAAGCATATGGTCAAGGAATCCGCAACCTGTCTTGATTACGCCCTTTTCACACACATCAAGGTTAAGATTAAGTTTGATATCAGTTTCGGCTGTTTTTCTATTTATTGTAGAGTTTCTCATATTATAAGTCCTCCAGAATTTTTTTAACTGTATTTACGAAGGTTTCCATATCTTCGGGAGTGCCGATTGTGACACGGTTGTATTCGCATATTCTTTTACTTGTAAAGTGACGGACTAAAATCCCGTTTTTACGAAGCTTTTTATAAAGCTCATCGCCGCTTATTTTGTCGCTCTTTACAAAAAGGAAATTTGTCTTTGACGGGATAACTTCAAAACCCATCATATAAAGCGATGCCGCCGTCTTTTCGCGTGTTGCGATAATTTCCTGTCTGTTCTTTTCAAAGTATTCGCAATCTTTTATTGCCGCGCTTCCCGCCGCCATTGTCATACGGTTGATGTTGTAGGGGTTTACCGAGAAGCGGATTGTGTTAAGGTCCTTTATAATTTCTTTATCGGCAACTGCAAAGCCAAGTCGCGCGCCTGCCATTGAGCGTGATTTTGAGAAGGTCTGAACCACGATAATATTTTTGTACTTCTTTGTAAGAGGAATTGCACTTTCTCCGCCGAAGTCTACATATGCCTCGTCAACTACAACGATGTTGTCGGGGTTACTTTCCGCCAATTTTTCAATTTCGGAAAGCGGTGCAAAAATGCCCGTCGGCGCGTTGGGGTTTGCGATTACAACATTCTTTCCCTTTCCGCAGTAGTCGTTAAAATCAATTGTGAAATCGTCCTTAAGCGGAATTTCTTCGTACGGGATATTATTTACTGCACAAAATACATTGTAAAAGCCATAAGTGATATCGGGGAAAATAAAGGGATGCTCATTATCTCCATACGCCATAAAGATAAAGTTCAATATTTCGTCGGAGCCGTTTGAGAGAACTACATTTTCCTTTTCCACACCGCAGTATTTTGCAATATCCTCGCAAAGATATGTACATTCGGGATCGGGATAAAGCCTTAAAAGGCGTGCTTCCTTTTCCGCTTCCTCTATCGCCATGGGTGACGGCGGATAGGGGGATTCGTTTGTATTGAGTTTTATATATTTCATATCCTTTGGCTGTTCGCCGGGTGTGTAGGGTATGAGTTTTTCGTGTTTAGAACTAAAAAATCTGCTCAAAGCTTCCACTTCCTGTTATTTTTTAAATCTTGAAACGGCACTCTTTGCGTGTGCTTCCAAGCCTTCTGCCATTGCGAAGGTATAAATATCGTCGCACACTTTTTCGAGTGCTTCGGGAGTATAATAGGTGAACTGCGTTTTCTTTATAAAGTCGTCGACCGAGAGAGGACTTGAAAACCTTGCAGTACCGCTTGTGGGAAGAGTATGATTCGGTCCTGCAAAGTAGTCGCCGAGTGCCTCGGGACAGTAGCGTCCCATAAAGATACTTCCTGCGTGCTTGATGCTGTCGAGATAGTCAAACGGATTATCCACACAAATTTCAAGATGCTCGGGAGCAATTTCATTTGATGCCTCGATAGCGGTTTTGATATCCTTGGCAATTATTATTTTGCCGTTATTGTCAATTGATGCACGGGCAATTTCAGCGCGCGCAAGGAGAGGGATTTGTTTTTCGAGTTCCTCGCTTACCTTTTCGGCGAGCTCACGGCTTTCGGTTACGAGTACTGCGCTTGCCATTTTGTCGTGTTCCGCCTGAGAAAGCATATCAGCCGCAACGAATGCGGGGTTGCTCTTTGCATCGGCTAAAACAAGAATTTCGCTCGGACCTGCAATCATATCAATTGAAACCTTGCCGAAAACCTGCTTCTTCGCCTCGGCAACGAATGCGTTACCCGGCCCTACGATTTTATCAACCTTGGGAATAGTTTCCGTGCCGTAAGCAAGTGCGGCGATAGCCTGCGCACCGCCCGTCTTGAACACCTTGTCCACTCCGCCGATTTTTGCGGCTACAAGGATTGCGCTGTTAACCTTGCCTGCTTTCGCGGGGGTAGTTATTACGATTTCTTCTACGCCTGCAAGCTTTGCGGGGACACAGTTCATAAGAACGCTTGAAGGATATGCGGCAGTACCGCCAGGGACATAAAGCCCTGCTTTTTCAACTGCAGTTATCTTCTGACCGATGACTGTGCCGTCTTCGCCTTTAAGAGCAAAGCCTTCCCTCACCTGATTTTTATGGAAGTTTTCAATATTTTTCTTTGCTTTTTTGAGGATTTCGATAAGCTCGGGAGAAACCTCCTCCATCGCCTTTTCATATTCTTCTTCACTTACCAAAAGGCTTTCGGGAACACCGCCGTCGAACTTTTCCGCATAGGCGTAAAGTGCCTTGTCACCGTTTTTGCGGACATCATAGATTATGTCGGCAACGGTGTTTTCAATCGCGGAGGTATCCTCGATATCGCGCGCGAAAACCTCATCTATACTGATTTTGTCATAATCGTAAATTTTAATCATTGTTTTTCTCCTTGACATACGCTTCGACTGCTGAAGTAATCTTTGCTATAATGTCGTTTTTAAACTTGTAGCTTACCTTGTTTGAAACGAGGCGCGCACTTATGGGAACAATCGTTTCGTAGGGACGAAGGTTGTTTTCCTTTAATGTAGTGCCTGTTTCAACTATATCGACGATAACATCGGAAAGCCCTAAAATAGGAGCAATTTCGATAGAGCCATTGAGTTTTATAATATCAATTTCGCGGCTTAATGCGCTGTAATATTTTTTGGTAATATTGGGGAACTTTGTCGCAACGCGAAGTGTACGCTCGGGATTGTCAATAAAGTCGTCCTTTGCGGCAACCGCCATTCGGCACTTGCCCATATTAAGGTCGCAAAGCTCATACACATCGGGGTTGTATTCAAGGAGGATATCCTTTCCCGCAACGCCGATATCCGCCGCACCACGCTCAACATAGATTGCAACGTCGGATGGCTTTACCCAGAAGTAGCGAACGCCAACTTCTTCGTTTTCGAAAATAAGTTTTCGGTTGTTTTCGCGGATTGAAGGACAAGCAAAACCTGCCTTTTCAAATATGTCATAAACCTTTTCGCCAAGTCTTCCCTTGGGAAGTGCGATGTTGAGAAACTTATCCATTTACGGTTTCGCCACCTTTCAATACCCTGAGCGTTTCTTTATAGCGAAGTGCACCCACATCGTTTTTCTGGATATTCACGCTTTTGCCCTCTTTTTTGAGAGAATCGGCAATTTTTATTATATCGCTCCAGGATGCGCCGTCCTCGTAAGTAAGAAGCACATCGCAGTCGTATGATTTATTTGTAGTGTCGATGCGCTCTAACATATCGCAGTATACTGCAAAGCCAATTGCACCGCCGTTTTTACCCATTCCGCGAAGAAGGTTGTCGTATCTTCCACCTGCAAGGATGCTCTTGGGAAGCGAATCAACATATCCGCGGAACACAACGCCGTTATAGTATTTTGTATCGCCGATGATAGAAAAATCAAGATATATTCTATCCGCAACGCCACACAGTTCAAGTGAATTTATAAGGTTTTTAAGATTCTCGGTCGCTTCCATCATTTCTCGGTTGATGCAAAGCTTTTCAAGGTCCGCTATCTTCTCGGTCGCCTTTCCTGAAAGGTCGCAAAGCTTTACTGCAACATCGGTTATTGCGCTTCCTACACCATTTTCATTACAAAGAGTAGAAAGTGCGGCGCTGTTCTTGTCGCAAAGAAGTGAAATCATCTGCTTTTCAACATCGCTGTCAACACCTGCGGCGCTTATGAGCAAGTCGGAGGCCAAGCGGTCTTAGGAA
>JAZRFX010000011.1:0-2916 GCA_045643845.1 Clostridia bacterium
CAATATGTTTATCATACAAACTGTTATTGCAGAAATAGGTTAGTAATTTTTCGTGGACATGTTACATCTTCGCAATTATTACAATCATCAAAACCTTTCATAATGAGGCAACATATCATATAGTCGCACTCATCACAAAGACATTCTATTATCTTTCCTTCTTCATTTTTATGCTTTCCGTTACCAATGCAATCCCTTCCGTAATTGGCAGGCATCAATTTAATTTTACTTTCATCCATAAGCTTCCTCCTTGAAATTGTGGACTAATATCAGTCCCATTCTATCACATAATACATATATAATCAAGAAAAAGTGCTTATTTCAGTTCTTTTTCGAGGGAGTATTATTATGCGAGAACAAAAAATCAAACAGGATTCAATTTTAATTGGAAATAATATCAAAACAATCAGAAAACAAAAGAAAATCAAGCAGACGGAAATTGTACGCAATTTACAATTATTGGGAGTAGATATAACCAGAGAATCATTCGTCAAAATAGAGAGAGGTATTCAACACATATATGCAACACAGTTAAAAGCAATTAAAGAAGTTCTGGACACCTCATATGATGAATTATTGAAATAATTAAACAAAAGTGTATTCATTTTTGCGATGAATACACTTTTTATATGTTTGACAAACCCATTTAAAACCTATATAATTTAAATATACCATACAGAAAGGAATAGACATATGAAAAACATCAGAAAAACTTTATCAATCCTTTTAACAATGGCTCTTTTACTTACATTTGTGCCCTGCGCTATGGCAAGCAGTGATATAACTGTGACGCTTGGCGGAGATAAAATCGAGTTTGATGTAAAGCCGCAGATTATAAACAGCCGTACTATGGTACCGCTGCGCGCGATTTTTGAGGAACTCGGCGCAAGCGTAGAGTGGGACGAGGCTACACGCACCGTTACATCTACAAAGGGTGATAAGACTATTTCGCTTACGATTGACTCCCCCACTATGCTTGTAAATGGCGTAGCAGTTACGCTTGACTCCCCTGCCTGCATTGTTGACGGCAGAACACTCGTTCCCGTTCGTGCTATTTCAGAGGCGTTTGATCTTAAAGTTGAGTGGATTGACTCTACCCGCACAGTTAAGATTATAAAGGCTGTTGCGGTTGTGTCCGAAGACAGCGTCGGCACAAAATATACATACGACGAAAAAGGAAATCTCGTTTACGAAGAAAACATAGACGAGGGTTGGTATAAAACCACATATGATGCTAACGGAAACGAAACCTATCACGAATCTTCCAACGGCAACTGGACAAAACGCACTTACGACAAAAACGGAAATGAGATTTATATGGAAGATTCCGATGGCTACTGGGAGAAAAACACCTACGACGCGAAGAATCAGCACATATCCTATGAGGATTCTGACGGATTTGCAGAAGCATTCACATACGATGCTGACGGTAATATGATTTACAGCATCGATTCTGATGGTTTTTGGAGAAAAAGCACTTTTGACTCGGAAGGCAGAGAAACATACTACGAAGATTCTGCAGGTTACTGGACCAAGAGCATCTACGATAAAAACGGTTACAGAACATATTATGAAGATTCTGACGGATACTGGTCAAAGGCGTCCTATGATGAAAAAGGAAATCAGTTATTGTGGGAAGTTTCATACGGCGACAGGAACAAATACGAATATGATGAAAATGGCAATATGACTTATTGCTCGTTTGCCGATGGTTCCTGGGAAAAATATGAATATGATGAAAAGGGTAATAATATATATTATGAAGATTCCGACGGATTTTGGGAAAAGTATGCCTATGACAAAAACGGTTATATAACCTATTGGGAAAATTCCGATGGCAAGTGGGATAAAACCACTTATAATGATGACGGCATCCAGACCTACTACGAGGATTCTGACGGATACTGGGAAAAGACCACTTGCGATGATACGGGTTTGATCTATACCAGCGAACACTCCGACGGGTATTGGGAAAAGGATATTTACGACGAGAATGACAATCTCGTTTATTGGGAAAACTCCAACGGAGAATGGAACAAATCAACCTACGATAAGAACGGAAACGAAACATATTACGAGTATCGTTATGTCACCTGGACGAAGTATGAATATGACGAGCGCGGCAATGAAACCTACTGCGAGGATTCCGACGGATTTTGGGAAAAGTCAATATATGACGAAAAGGCCAATGTTATCTTTTCGGAAGACTCTGACGGAGACAGCTATGAAGTCAAATATGAATTTGATGAAAACGGGAATATTCTCTATGCAGAAGATACTTCGGGCGAATGGGTTAAATACACCTACGATGATAAGGGTAATGTAATTAAGTTTGAATCCGCCACATTCACAATGGAAATGGCTTACGATGAAAAGAACAACCCGACCTATATAAGTTTAGGCGCCGATTTATGGCAGAAGACCACATACGACGAAGACGGAAATGCTATTTACAGCGAGGATTCTTTAGGATTGTGGGAAAAGTCCACATATGATGAAAAAGGAAAACTTATCTACTGTGAGGATTCAAGCGGCGAATGGAGAAAATACACTTACGACGAAAAGGGATGCCTCCTCTACTCTGAATATTCAGACGGCTCGTGGGAAAAATTTACCTACGATGAGGATGGGAACAAGACATATAGCGAGAATTCTGACGGGTACTGGGAAAAGTACATTTTAGTTGAAAAATAATAGAGTTTTCCGCGTTATTTTTATTGTTTTTTAAAAGTGTCAAAATGCAATTTTGGACTTGACATTCCCACGCTTTAAGGCTATAATAGATAATAGCAGTTATATTGATTTAAAGGAGTAGAACTTATGAAGAAAAAGACTCGCACAAGAACTCTTAAAAAGGTTTGTATCATTTGCATTATTGCAATTTTGTTATCATTAGCAACACAGTTTGTTAACTGT
>JAZRFX010000012.1:0-3080 GCA_045643845.1 Clostridia bacterium
ATTAAGTAGCTTTGAGAGCAAGCTTGTAAGCTTTTCAGCATATTCTTTTGCATCAAACTCCACGAAGCCATTTTCTCTTATGTATTCCACGGGAATACTGCGACGATCCACAAGTTTCAGCTTTTCATCATAGAGAGCCGCCTTAATATTTGTACTGCCTAAATCAATTCCTAAATACATTGTTATATCTCCTGTTACATAACAAGTTCAATATCCATAAGTTTACAGAAATCCTTGATTTCTTCTACAAAGTCGCCATATGCCACAAGAACATGCTGACCTGCAACATTTTCCGCAAATTCTTCAACAGTACAGCTGTCGGGGAAAACCTCAAGACTGGGAAGTTGAGGAGCAGGATCATCCCATCCGTATTCGTTCCAAGCGGGAGGATTCTTTGCTTCCGCAGTGTAAACATGCATCTTATATTTACCATTAAGGTAATAAATTCTTGCACAGGTTACATATCCTGTCTTCACTTTCGAAACATTAAGGAGTGAAGCGTTCAAAAGTCCAAACGCTGCAGGAAGAACCGTTACATCTCCATCAGTTACAGCCTTGGGCACAAAGTCAGGAACACCGATAAGCATACTTTCCTCGAAGAATTCGTAGTATTCAAGGTAAGGAATTGTCTGCTCGGTAAGATACTTCATTGCAATCTGCGTCACAGCACCCATAATGTCATTTTCGGGAATTGTAAGCACGCCGCAATAATGTTCAAGAAGCATAAATACCATTGCGGGAGGAAATCCAAGAAGTTTTTTCATACCATCAACATCGATAAGAGTGATAGCTTCCCAACCGCGTTCTTTTATCTTCATAGCGATAGCAAGTGCGTATTTTACACCGTTTTCAATTACGCTGTCGTCGCATTCTTTGTTGAACTTCCAGTTAGACTTTACGAATTCAACACCATCTTTGATGTCTTTTTCAGAAACCTTATCGATATTCTGAACCATTTCAAGCATTTCGAAAGGTTCAACCTCAACACCAATCTGACCGCGCATACTATTGCCTTCAAACTGTGTGCCGTAAAGGAGCATATCGCGGTAACCCATTGTACCAACCTTTGCGCTTCTGAGTTCTTTCTTCGCACAAGCAGCCTTGAGGAATGCATCAATCTTTTTAAGCGGATATTCTTTGCCGATTACATTGTAAACATATTTGAAAGAATAGCCGAGTGCTTCAAATGCAGGTCTGATTGCAGTTGTACCAGCCTGCTCTGCAGTTGTTATAATTCTGCCGTTTTCTTTCCAGCCGCAAAGTCCCCATAAGAGCATAGGAATGTGTCTGAATTTATCAGTTACACGAACCACTGCGTGAGTAGGAATCCAACCTGCAACGCACACAACAAGAGCTGAAAAATCCTTGTCAGCGATTTTTTCTATTGCAGCGTCGGCAGTCTTATATTCGGGATCATCGATTACAAGGCCGCCGTCAAAAACCTCGTATCCGAGTTTTTTAATAACTTCAAGGCCTTCATCGTGTTTCATATTAAGTCTGTCTATGGGAGTGTTTACCTCACCAAAACAAACGAACGCTATTTTTTTATTCATAACTTTTCTCCTTCCCCGCACCCTGTCAGTCTATAACTTCTACTGTCTTGTTGTAGAAAGACTTAAGAGCTGCAGTTGCCATTGTATGAGAAAGTACAGTTTCTTCAGGAGTGAAAAGACCGAAGGGCACTTCTACGCCTGAATACTCAAGAATGAATGCGGCAATCTGCTGCTGAATTGCATCTGTAAAGCCGAATTCAAAGATAGGACCTGTAATTGTGGGAATCATCGGCTTGTAGCCTATGATAATGCGGTTCCAGGACTGTTCCTTGCCCCATGATGATGTGTAGTAGAAGGCATTAGCATCGTCACTTGTGAATTTTGCACTGCATTCCATACCATAGATTTCAAAGAACCAACGATTTGTTGAGCCGGGGCTCATACGCTTTGTTTCGAATGTCATAGGGATTTCGTCGCCGTCCTGATTGAGCGTAGTTGTAAAGATTGTGCAGTTATCAAAAGTATCACAAACTGCCATACCGCCCTTGCCGTCAGGTCTTTCCTTGATGATATTTGAGAAATGAGCTCTTACAGTCTTAGGCTTGAAGCCAAGACGGAAAGGAACGTGCTGAGTATGAATACCAAGGTCGCCAAGGCAGCCATATTCGCCGTTAAATTTAACCATTCTCTTCCAGTTGATAGGCTTATTAACATCCATATCACTGCAGTGATTGAATCCGCAACGGATTTCGAGCACCTTACCGAACTTGCCCTCTTTATACCAGTTTATCATTGTTTGCATTGCAGGATAGTAAGGAAATTCGCTGCAGCATCTTACGAATGTATTGGGGTTTTCCTTGATACATTCCATAATTTTTTCGTTGGCAGCCTTGTCAATACCGAAAGGCTTTTCGCCAAGAAGAGCTTTGCCGCTCTTTATAATATCAATATAGAACTGCTCGTGAAGATTATGAGGAACTGCGCAATAGATTGCTTCTATATCATCTTTTTCGAGAAGTTCCTTGTAATCTGTAACTGCATATTTAATCTCGGGGAAATTCTTTTTGAACCATTCCATTTCCTGAGGAACAACGGAGCAAATACCTACGATTTCAGGCTTTGCTATGTCATCTGTAAGATGGCACCATCTTGCTGCAGCTGAAGCAAATTCTCTTGCCATAAGACCGCAACCGATAAGGCCGAATTTAACTGTTTTCATTAGTTTTACCTCTCCTTATTATTCAGTTTAAGGGTTATTACATTGCGTAATAACCCTTAAATTTTTTCTTATTAATAACCGAAATGCTTTTCAGTTTCTGCTACTGCTGCTTCGATGATATCAAGGCCCTTAAGAGCTGCTTCATCATCAAGAATCATGGGAGGTGACATACGAAGGATGTGACCTGAGGGAACCCAAGCAAGACCCTTTTCGAATGCCTTCTGATAAATCATCTTACCTGCTTCTGCGAAGGGTTCTTTTGTTTCACGATCCTTAACAACTTCGATAGCCTGAAGACACCCGATTGCACGAACATCACCGATGATGGGATGCTCTTCCTTCATCTTCAGCATCTTCTTAAGCATGAT
>JAZRFX010000013.1:0-4256 GCA_045643845.1 Clostridia bacterium
AGTGCAGTAATGTATGTAGCTGAGCGATACTAATAGACCGAGGGCTTGATCTAAAAACAAAAGGTTAAACCTTTTGATAAAGTGAGTTATTAACATCATGTGAGCATTATTCAATTTTCAGATTGCAAAGAGCAATCGCATATTCGGTGACTATGACGCAGAGGTCACACCCGTTCCCATTCCGAACACGGTAGTTAAGCTCTGCAGTGCTGATGATACTTGGTGGGAAGCCGCCTGGGAAAGTAGGTCGTCGCCGGAACAAAAAAAGAACAGGTAATAACCTGTTCTTTTTTTGCTTGGTTTTATTCACCTTGCGGTGAGTTGTATTGCTTCGCAGTTTTATTCGCTTCGCGAGTTGTATTGCCTTGCGGCAACTTAGGTGGATTTAATTCAGCAGATATCTTCGCTAAAAGTATCTGTCCCTGCAAGACATTTTACAAGACAAGCTGTTGAAGTTATAAAAAGAGAGAAGAAGAGGAGAAGTGCGCCTGTTATTATCGCGCCAACTACACTTGTTGCAGCAAAAGTAACACCAAGGAGAATTATCGATGTTAGAATAGTGCCGAGAATACCCAAAAGAACCAGATTAAGGGGAGAGCGTACACATTCACGGCTTCTGCAACAACGCAAAGTAGCACTTGCAATAAGATTAACTGCAAGATAAACAACGGCGATACCCAAAAGAACCCACAAGAAAGCAGGAGTAACATCTATAACGGCTGTTATCGTAAGCAGAGTAGTTACAATACCAACAATAACACTTGCGGCGATTGCGAGGAAAGTGCAATCAAAACCGCACGAGCAAGAACAAGAATTGTGTTTTGACATAATTTTCACCTCCCGTAATAGTATATGCTTTGGGAGAAAATAAGTGATAGACAAAGGAATGTTGTAAGAAGAAAGTTTTTGTCGATAATAAATTTGAAAAAATAATAAAAAAAGACTTTACAAACGCCATTTTATATGCTATACTATTAAATGTTCGTTAAGGAACAATTAAATATCGCGGGGTGGAGCAGCTTGGTAGCTCGTCGGGCTCATAACCCGAAGGTCGAGTGGTTCAAATCCCGCCCCCGCTACCAAAAAACCTCTTGGATTTCTCCAAGAGGTCTTTCATTTGCGCATTAAATTTAAATATTATGAGACCGACGAGCGTGGCTCGTTGGGAACCGAGCCTGACCGCGTCCTGCGGACGAAAAAGGGAAGGCGCAGGGTTGTGAAGCGGTCGAAAAGCGAATTGCGGAAGCAATGAGTCTTCGGGTACCGCGAACGGCACGGAGTGATAACCCGAAGATTATGTGGATTTATTTCATTTTTACATAATGTGATGTTTAAATTAGTTTTGAGTATATTGACATATCTCTCTTAGGAATGGTACAATATATTCAAATGCTTGAAAGAGGCGAAAACAATGATACATTCAATATTACTTATAGGACAGTCAAATATGGGCGGAAGAGGATTCAAGGAAGAAGTTCCCCCGATAGAAAATGATAAACTCTTTGTTTTGAGAAACGGACGCTGGCGTGCGATGTATGTTCCTGTGAATCCTGACAGAAAAACATCGGGAATTAATCTTGCTGAAAGCTTTGCTGATTTATACGCAAAAGAGCACGATGTAGAGGTGGGTTTAATTCCTTGTGCTGACGGTGGGACAAGCCTTGACCAGTGGCAGGTAGGCGGACTTCTTTTTGACCACGCTTGCTATATGGCTGAACTTGCTTCCCGAACATCTACCATCAGCGCAGTTTTATGGCATCAGGGCGAGTCTGATTGTTCTCCCGACAAATATCCTTTGTACGAAGAAAAACTGACGGTAATACTCAATGCGTTCCGCGAAAAACTGAATTTGCACGATGTTCCATTCCTGCTTGGTGGTTTGGGAGATTATCTCGAGTTTTACGAAAAGCCGGCACTCAAGAATTACATTTATGTCAACGAAGCGCTTGAGCGTATGGCAGACAAGCTCGATATGACAGGATTTGTTTCCGCGAAGGGGTTGGGCGCAAACCCTGACAACCTTCATTTTTCCGCAGAGGCACTCCGAGAATTCGGCGTGCGTTATTATAACGAATTTGTAAAACTTGAGGATAAAAATAAAGTGTTCAAGGAAAAGACTACTGCCGATCAGGCTATACGAAACGATATCGAACACTTATAAGGGAGTTTGTTATGGCTTTTAAAAGTTATGTTAAGCCCGGGAAGGGCGTAAGTAAAGAGGACCTTGAAAAAACAGGGGTTGAACTTTATCTCGATATTTTCTTCAGACGAGCATGGAAGATGATGACGCTTAATGTCTTATATCTTTTGGTGTCGATTCCTGCAATGATTATATCGCTTTTTATATCGTTGTATTTTTTTACATTAGCTGCAAATCTTAAAAATATTTCAGTTGAGGAGAATGTTTTGTCGGTTGTGCTTCTCAGCTTTGCGCTTGCATTTGTGTTTTTCCAGGTAACAGGTAGCGGACCTGCATCCGTGGCAAAGACTTATGTGTTGCGGAAGTATGTAAATGACCGACACTCCTGGCCTGTATCGGAATTTTTTGAGAATATAAAAAGGAATTTCAAGCAGGGGCTTCTGGTTTATTTTATAAATATTATCGCAATATCGGCGCTGCTTTTTTCAAGCCTTTTTTATTCAACTGTAATAAAGAGCAGCATTTTATCAATCGGCGCTATATGCGTATTGGCGATATTTACTATGATGCAGTTCTATGTGTATCAGCTTGTGGCGAGTATGGAGCTTAAAACAAAGCACATTTACAAGAATGCGTTGGTGCTTACGCTGATTAAACTTCCGTGGAATGTTTTGGTAGCGGCAGTAACTTTTGCATTTATGTATATATTGTATTATTTGACATTTAAAATTACCTCTATAGCTGTAATTTTAATCCTTGCGATATATTTTGCTATTGTAACCTTTACACAAATATTTATGACAAACAATATTATAAATAAATATGTGATAGAGCCGAGCCTAGCGGAAATTGATAAGGAAGAAACATCGGAAATATAAAAGGTGAAATTATGAAGTATCCAGACTTCTTTTATAAAAAAAGCTCCCGTATAGTTTTGGGAACTGCATATTTTGGCGACGGAATAGGCGAAAAAGAGTCTTTCGAAATCATGGATAAATATGTAAGCCTGGGCGGTACTCATATCGATACTGCAAGGCTTTATGCCGATGGAATATCGGAAGAAATTGTAGGGAAGTGGGTTCGCTCAAGAAAGGCGTGCGACATCCAGGTTTCAACAAAAGGCGGATTTCCCACAAAGGATAATCCCGAAAAAGGAAGGCTCAGTGAAAAAGAAATCCGCGATGATCTGGATAAAAGCCTTAAAGCGTTAGGAATTGATGCAATAGACTTTTACTGGCTGCACCAGGATGATGAAACAAAAAGCGCAGGAGAAATTGTTGAAACGATGAATTCCCTGATAAACGAAGGAATGATAAGAGCCTTCGGCGTTTCGAACTGGACCACGAAAAGAATCGAGGAAGCAATAGACTATTCAAGCACAAAAGGTTTAAAAGGACCATCGGCAAGTCAGTTGAGGTTCAATCCAGCCGTTATGAATGAAAAGGGATTGATTTCGCGGCTGGTAGGTATGAATAAGGATAGTTTTGAATTTTATAAAAAAAATAAAATTCCCGTGCTTGCTTATTCTTCTCAGGCGAAAGGTTTCTTTTCAAAAATGGCACAGCAGGGAGAAAATGCCCTTTCGGAAAAGGCGAAGCTTCGTTATCTTAACGATGAAAACTTAAAAACGCTTGAAGTCCTGAAGGAATTAGCGGAGAAATATTCGTGCAGTATAGCATCCGTTATATGCGGAGCTTTTTCCTCTATTGAAGAGCCTGAGGTTTTCCCGCTTATCGGGGGAAGAACACCTGCACAAATTGAAGACTCAATGAATGGCGGAAATGTTATCCTCTCGCAGGATGAAATAAAAAGAATTTTCAGTTTTATAATTTAAAAGTCGAGCAGTTTTACTGCTCGACTTTTTATCTTATTTTTATGAAGTTTTTTGAAATTTTTGCTTTCAACTTTTCAGGCACGCTTGTATCGGTTACAAGATAGTCGGCGGCGGACAAGTCGGAGATTTTTGTAAATGCGCAATGGTTGAATTTTGTGTGGTCGGCAGCTACTATGCTCATACTCGAATTTTCAATCATAACCCTGTCTATTTCAGCCTCTTTGTCGTAGTAGGTGGAGAAGCCGTATTCAGGATCTATACCGTCTACGGAAAGTATAAGCT
>JAZRFX010000014.1:0-1584 GCA_045643845.1 Clostridia bacterium
CATCAATCATAGCCTTGAAGGGTCTGATATGATCCTTGTAAAGTGTTTCCTTATCTGTATCGATTACGGGAAGACCATGATGCGCGTCAGAAGCAGATTCGCCACGACCTGGGAAATGCTTGCCTGTTGCGATGATACCTGCATCCTTGTAGCCCTTGATTGCTTCTGCAGCAAACTTAATAGCTACATCGGGATCTTCTGAATAGCTTCTTGCACCGATTTCGGGGTTTCTGGGATTTGTGTTAACATCCATAAGGGGTGAGTGGATCCAAGAGAAACCGAGAGGAGCAAGCTGACGGCCTACTGCCCATGCTGCATCCTTTGCAAGATTCTTGTCACCGCTGTGTGCGATACCCATGCTGCTGGGGAAATATTTTACGCCGCCACGGTAGTAGTCAGCTGAAACGTCACCTTCGAAGTCGAATGTGAAGTGAAGCGGAACGTTACCGTTTTCGATAGCAGCCTTTTTAAGTGTGTTTGTATATTCGCAAAATTCTTCATTTGTGAAGTGAGGAACAGGGATGTCGGGAAGGAAATCCTTGATTGTACCCTTGTAAGGACGCTGAAGACGAGATGCGAAATCAGTATTTGTATCGTTGGGGTCATGCTTAACGGTTCTGATTCTCCACATAAGACCTGCACGGATACCTGCGGGCTTATAAGTTTTGATTCGTCTAATGATTTCGGGTGTTACCATTGCACCAACGTAACCGATTACAAAGCACTGTCCTACTTTTTCTTCGAGTGACATCTGAGCAATTCTTTCTTTAATAAACTGTTCTTTGTTCATTGTTCTTCTCCTTTATTATAAAATTAATTAATTTATTCTTTGTTTTCATGAATATAGATTGCAAGGGGAACTATTATTGCAACCGCTATTGCAAGCCATGTTGAAAAATTCATATTAACATTCCTACTTCCCGAGTCATATTTTCATAAATCGATGTGGAAATTCTGACAGAGGCAAAAAGAAATAATAAAATCAAAACCAATATTAGTATTTTTTTCATTTTACTTATTCTCCGATGTTTTGTAGATGTTTTCTATGAGTTCAACGGCTTTTTTACCTTCGCACGCGTCGATTAAAAGTTCTTCTTCACCGTTTATTGCGGCGATGAAGTTTTCGTACTCCTTCGCGTGGCGCATAAATCCCGTTGCCTTGGGATCGGAGGATGAATTGTGTCTTTCGACATTTTCGTTTTTAGGGGTAACATCCTCGCCGTTTATAATAAGTTTTTCTATAATACCGCTTTTAAGGTTTACATATCCTGTGCTTCCGTGGATTTCAAGACTTCTCTCAAAACCGGGATATGCGCAGGTTGATCCCTCAATTACACCGATTGCACCATTTGGGTATTCCAAAAATGCAACGGCGGTATCTTCAACCTCAATATCGTGGTGCGCCGTCATTGCACGGGCGGATATAAGCTTTGCTCCACCTGTAATGTAGAGTAGCAAATCTATTCCGTGGATACCCTGATTCATCAGTGCACCGCCACCATCAAGCTCCTTTGTCCCACGCCAGTTGTTTTCCGTGTAGTAAGAAGGCTCGCGCCAGTATTTCATATAGAGGTCACAAAGCGA
>JAZRFX010000015.1:0-4247 GCA_045643845.1 Clostridia bacterium
TTATTTGCGTCCCACTCGTAAGATTTTACTTCTGCGCCTGACAGAGTGAGAGTATTGATATATGCGTAGTTATCGCCCCAGTTTGTTCCGTCAACACCATTAGTGTAAATGACGGTCGGGGTAATTGTTATTTCTTCTGCCAAGACAACCACAGCAGAAAAAGCCATTATCATTGCAATAAAAAGTGATACTATTTTCCTTAATCGTGACATTTTTATCCATCCTTTCAGTTTTTTTATCGCATTTTTTACTGTTTTTCACCTCCGAGCCACAGTAATGCGAAATAAAAAAACTGCGGCAAAAATGCCACAGCTGTTTACCTGTGTTAATCCTTGCACCTGCTAGGTAACAGATACAAACCGCCCATACACCAAAAATTGTGGCAAGGACGACACCATCAATGCAGGTCTTCTGACTCGCACTCTCAAACGAATGTATTTCAGCCTTCCCAATTCCTCAGTGACCGACTTTCGTCACGAAATACATTCTCGAATGCATACAGCGGCAGTTCCGTTCGGGATTTGCACCCGATTCTCTTTTCACCTGATATACCTTGCGCGGTATATCAAACACATTGTGTGAATTTATTCAATTCTCTATTATAATAACACCTCTTTTTTTTAAAGTCAATATTTCCCGCATCTTTTAAGTAGACAAATATGTATAAATATTGTATAATATGTAATATAGAAAAAAACAAGGAGAAAAAGTATGAAAAGAATGGCTTTCATATTCATTTTAATATTTGTATGCCTTCTTCCCTGCGCAACTTTTGCAGAGGGTATTTTTTCATACTCTTTTGAAGCTCCCGAGGAGGAAAAATTCTGGTCAGGCGGCGTTTTTGACGGCTCGAACTATTTTGAAAACGGGTATCCGCTTTATGTGAATAATCCCTTCGGCGAAGTAAAGGGCAACCTTGTCACACATGTTCTTGACTATATGCCGACTGTAACGCTTCAGGGCGGAAAGGTTTATAATATAAGCGGTTATGTTTTCAATCCGCTTTCTTCATACTCTCCGTCCATCCGTTCTTCAGCGGTTTCAGACAGCAATACGAATAATATTATCCTTTCGGTAAATGGTATCGGTGATGAGTGGGCAAGGTTTTCAAGCACATTTTATGTCGGCGAAAGCGGAGAATATAATCTATCCATTCACTTTGCCGACGGACATACCGATTTTGGTTTCTTTGCCGATGAAATTGCACTGACTGAAGTGGATTGTACAATTTCATCAATAAACATTTATGGTCAGGATGAGATACTGATTCCCGCAACGGGCAGTGTTACAAGCTACTACCGCCCATTTCTTCTGACAAATGAGGGACAGACTATCGACATTCTCTCTCCACGCGATATCCATTTTTCAGTAGGCAATGCCGACGGAGTCAGCTTCAATCATCAGGAATTTTCCCTTACGGTCAGTTCCGAGGCTACTGCCAATTCGGGAATTTATATTGACTGCGCGCTGAAAAGCCATGCGCTTCTTCCTCCAACATCGCTTTATGTGGAATTTACTGACAATATGATAGATAATTCTGCTTTTGACACGGACGAGATGCTGTGGACAAGCTCTGCGGATTTATCACTTGTGGATAGTGAAGGCGAAAAATTCATCAGCGTTCCTACCAATGACTACGGAGATTTCGGATATTTTGCGACCATCAATTATTCAACCTCGCAAATTCTTATGGAGGGCTCTCTCTATGTCATCCGCGCAAAGGTAAAATCGGACAGCAGTGAACACATTTCCGCAATTTACGCCAAAAACGAGGCTGAGGTTAAAGGCGGTAATCTTGTCTTTTCAATAAAAGATATTTCGGGCGAGGACTGGAGCGAGGTTTTCGCGGCGTTCGTTCCCGAGCAAAGTGGTATTTATGATATCGCTCTCAATTTATATTCAATGAATGACTGCACTGTGTTTATTGATAATATTACCCTCTCCTGCGAAACAAATCAACCCGAATATATAACGCTCCACGCACCCGGTAACATCACAGTTCCCGTCGTGACTACGAGCTATCCTGCGTCGGCACTTCTTCGTGACCAGCTGGGAAATGTAATTCCTACGGAAAATGTTGATATAATCCTTATGGGACAAAACCCTTCGGTATACCTTGATGACGAAAAAAATATTATAGTTCATCCCGACGCTCCCGCAGGGGTTTATACACTCTTTGCAAGTTATTTTATGGACCAGTCCATAAATGCCAAGCTTAATTTCACGATAAGCTATGACTTTATCGGCGACGGAAGTTTTGAAAACACCGTCCCGAACGAATGGTGGATGGTATCCTCCCCGTTTGACTGCGACTTTTATATGCGCCACGACGGTTACGAAAGACGCGCTCTTATAAACTGTCGCGGAAGTTATTTTATGCTTCTCAATAATTCCTATGTTCATTTGACAGAAGGTACTCCGTATGTATTCAATTCAGCCTTCGCGGTGCCGACAAACTGTACTGCAACGCTGTTTATCGAAGCTGTTGACGGAAATTTCCTTCCGCTTGCGCAGTTTTATGTCGAGGCAGGATCAACGCTTGACGAAAAGCGTCCTCCCGAGCTTTTCCTTGCGGAAGAAGATGCTGTGGGAAGACTTTTCCTCTATGTAGAGTCAGATAACGGCGAGCCTTTCTCTGTTTATGCAGACAATCTATCGCTTAAAAGTGCATCAATTCTTGCACTCAGCCTGCGCATTTCAGGACTGACTTATGTCAATGGCGCGGCTGATGCAGAGTTTGTTTTGTACAACTCCATCACAGACAGCACCGACGATTCCGCGTGCTTTATAAGATGGTATGCATCCGACACAATGCACGGCAAATATAAAGAGCTTCCCTATGTTGGAAAGAGTATTTATTTCGACACTACTTTCCTTAATAAATATGTTTATTTTGAAGTTATCCCTATTTGTCCTATCACAGGTTTTTCAGGCGAGGCTGCACATTCTGCGCCGATTCTCATAACTTATCAGAGTGAGGATTCCTTGTATTCGTGCGTTATAAATATGAAAAAGCCTGATAAAGACTATTTTAAAGATACTGTGTCACATTGGGGTAATGAGTATATAAATATCCTTGCGCAGAGCGATGTTGTTTCGGGCAGAAGCGACGATATATTCGCTCCCGACGAAACTGTTACGCGTGCGGAATTTTCAAAAATGCTCGCATCCGCATTTTCAATAGATACCCATTCTGACGAGCTTGCAGTATTTACAGATATCTCAAAGGATGATTGGCATTATAACTATGTAACATCACTCTACCTTGCAGGCATTGTCAATGGTACATCTGAAAACACATTCTCGCCCGATGAACTTCTTTCGCGCGAGCAGGCTGTTACTATGGCTATAAAGCTTTATGAAAATGCAACATCCACTACGGCGTCTATGAGTCAGGAAAGCTTCGCGGATGAGGACGAAATTTCCGACTGGGCGATTGTCCCCGTAAAGAAAGCAACAAAGCTTGATATTATAAAAGGATTCCCCGACGGCACATTTGCGCCGAGAGAATCCCTCTCCCGCGCGCAGGCGGCAGTAATTATCGTTAGCCTTGCAAACGCGCTCAAAAAGTGATAATATTTAATTAAAATATATTTAGAGGTGACAAAAATGGTTGAACTTAAAAATGGAATTTTAGAAGTTAAACTGACTGAAATCGGCGCGGAAATTAAAAGCGTTGTTAAAAACGGCGTAGAATATATGTGGCCAGGAAAGGAAATGTGGTTTCAGACTGCACCCATGCTTTTCCCCATTTGCAGCGGTCTTAAGGACGGAAAATACTACCTTGACGGCAAGGAATATCATATGGAGAAGCACGGCTTCACAAGAAATACTCCCTTCATTCTTGAAAGCGCTGACGAAAAGAGCGTGACATATCTCCTTACCGAAAGTGAAGAGACATTAAAGGTTTATCCCTTCGCTTTTGAGCTTCGTATTGTTTACACTCTTGATGGCGACAAAATCAAGGTTGAATACAAGGTTAAGAATAAAAACGATAAGAAAATGTACTTTTCAATCGGTTCACACGAGGCTTATTACACTCCTGAAGGAATCGACGCATACGATGTTATTTTCAGCGAGAATGAGAGCCTCAAATCCTCATACTTCGGCGACGGAACTGTTCTTAACAAGACCTTCCCGCTTACCGAGAATACAGGCTTGTACCATCTTACAGACAAAACTTTTGAAGAGGTTGATTCAATCATTATCAGAACTCTCAAGTCACGCAGTGCAACGCTCGTTAACCG
>JAZRFX010000016.1:0-7960 GCA_045643845.1 Clostridia bacterium
AATACTTTTCAACGACCCTGCTCCTTCAATCTCGCGCGCTTATTCGGATGAGGGAAAATATCAGGCTGTGCCTTTTGCAAAAACTTGTGTGGCTGCTAAAGGCTTCAAGCTTTCTGACATAACATTTATTCAGGCTATAGACTGATAGCAAAAAATTTGCAAATTTCTAAAAAAAGTGTGTACATCACAAAAAATTTGTGTTAAAATAGTACAGTGAATTTAACAAAAAGGAGTTTTTATTATGGAAATGATTTATCAGGGCAAAACAAAAGATGTTTATAAACTTGAAAATGGCAATGTTCTTCTTAAGTTCAAGGACGATTGCACAGGCAAGGATGGCGTATTTGATCCGGGCGAAAACTCTGTAGGTCTTACTATTGAAGGTATCGGTAAGGCAAATCTTCAGTCTTCTATTCACTATTTCGAGCTTCTTAAGAAGGCAGGCATCAAGACACACTATGTAAGTGCAAATCTTGAAGATGCTACTATGGAAGTTCTTCCCGCAACAGTATTTGGTCACGGTCTTGAAGTTATCTGCCGTCTTGTTGCAACAGGTAGCTTTATCCGCAGATACGGCGAATATATTGAAGATGGTACAGTTCTTGAAGGCGGTTATGTTGAATGTACATTCAAGAACGACGAAAAGGGCGATCCCCTTGTAACAGGCGAAGGTCTTGCAGCACTTGGCGTTATGTCTCCCGAAATGTTTGAAAGCATGAAGAAGCAGACACTTGCAATCACAAAGATTGTTGCTGACGACCTTAAGACACTTGGTCTTGACCTTTGGGATATCAAGTTCGAATTCGGTTACAACAACGATGAAGTTATCCTTATCGACGAAATTGCTTCAGGTAATATGAGAGTTTATAAGGATGGTAAAATCGTAGAACCTGTTGAATTAACTAAATTGATAAACAACAGATAAGTTTATAAAGTTAAAAGGAATTCGCACTTGCGAATTCCTTTTTTTATTTACTTGAAAAGCCTTCTCCGATTATATGCTCCGCCTCGGTTGCGATTACAAACGCGCGGGGATCTTCCTCGTAGACTATTTTCTTTATATGGTGGTATTCCCATATCCGCACTACGCACATAAGGACTGATGTCGGAGATTTTGAGTATGCTCCTTGCGCCGTAAGGAAGGTTGCTCCTCGGTCGCGTTCTTTTAAGATACGCTCGGCAATAGCATCGCTTTTTTGTGATATTATAAAAAGGTTTCTCCCCTTTTCAGCGCCATAGACGAGGCGGTTTATTACAACTGTCTGCGTAAAAAGTGCCACTATGCCGTAAAGTCCCGATTCTATGTTGCGAAAAACAATTACCGATATTCCCAAAATTATGCAGTCTACCATCATGAGCGCTTTTCCGATTGGAATATGTGGATATCGGCGCTCGACAAGGTGCCCGATAATGTCTGTCCCTGCCGTTGATGAACCATTCATAAAGACGATGGAAAGACCTGCACCGACACACACTCCCGCAAAAAGAGAGCCTAAAAGCCTGTCGCCCGAATATTGAGGGAAAAATGGCGTTACGACTGCATCAAGCAGTATAGTGTTTATCAAAACTGTGCGCAAGGTTTTAAGGGTGAATTCCCTTCCCATAAATTTGTATGAAATTATAAGAAGTGGAATGTTAAGCAGCAGCGTCATAATACCAATCGGAATTCCCGTAAGGTATTTAATCATAATGGAGATTCCGCTTACTCCACCAGGTGCAATATTTACTTTTTCCGCAAACGAATAGAGTCCTATTGAAATTGAAAGAGTGCCTGCAATCTCGTATAAAATTTCTTTTAATGTTCTCATAGCAAATCAAAAAGGATAGGCAATTGCCTATCCTTTTCTCCATTTATTTTTTCTTATTTTATACGAAAAGCCGTTTTTTATTCGCCAAAGAGTGCTGACGCGAAGCTCATCGGATCAAATTCCTGAAGGTCGTCGATACCTTCGCCAACGCCGATAAACTTTACTCCAACGCCAAGCTTTTTGCAAATGTTTACAACAATACCACCCTTTGCAGTGCCGTCAAGCTTTGTAAGGATGATGCCTGTGATTTCAGCGACTTTATTGAATTCCTCCGCCTGATTTACTGCGTTCTGACCTGTTGTAGCATCGAGAACAAGTAAAATTTCCTTATGTGCTTCGGGAAGTTCGCGTTCAATTACGCGGTAAATCTTTCCAAGCTCGTCCATAAGATTTTTCTTATTATGAAGTCTGCCTGCAGTATCGCATATGCATACATCGGCACCCTTGCTTTTGGCACTTGAGCAAGCATCATAAACTACTGCCGCGGGGTCTGCTCCTTCAGTAAGTCGCACGATGGGAACATCGTTTCGCTCCGCCCAAATTTCAAGCTGATCCGCCGCTGCCGCACGGAATGTATCCGCCGCGCCTAAAACAACCTTCTTCCCATCTTTCTTAAGCTTTGAGGTGAGCTTACCGATTGTAGTAGTTTTACCAACACCATTAACACCGATTACAAGAATTACGGTGGGCTTTGTTTTAAGCTCAAGCGTGCAGTCGTTTTTGCTTAAAATATCGCTGATAATATTTTTAAGCTCCTGCTTTACGCCTTCAGCGTCATTTATGCGCTTTGACTTGACATTTTCGCGGAGTTCTTCTACGATTTCGCACGAAGTCTGTCCACCGATATCAGCCATAATAAGCGCTTCTTCAAGTTCGTCATAAAGGTCGTCATCAATTTTTGAGAAGACCTGAAATACGCTGTCAATTTTTTCGTTGAATGAATCTCTTGTCTTGCCAAGACCTTCACGAAGTCTGGCAAAGAGACCTTTTTTCTCTTTATTATTTTCCATATTTTACTCCTCAAACGCAACCTCGTCAAGCTTCATTGAAAGAAGTCTTGATACGCCGCGTTCCTGCATTGTCACGCCGTAAAGAATGTCGGCTGATTCCATAGTACCGCGTCTGTGTGTGATAACAACAAACTGCGTTTTTTCGCCGCGGCTTCTTATGTAGTCAGCGAAGCGATATACATTTTCTTCGTCAAGTGCCGCCTCGATTTCGTCAAGCACAAGGAATGGTGCGGGAGAAACCTGAAGAAGTGCAAATAAAAGTGCAATCGCTGTAAGAGCGTGCTCGCCACCTGAAAGGAGCGTGATACTCTGAAGTTTCTTTCCAGGAGGCTGAACCTCAATTTCAATAGGACTTTCAAGTGTGTCAAGGGGGTTAAGAAGCTTTACTTCAGCCTTACCGCCACCGAAAAGCTCTACGAAGCTTTTTCCGAAAAGGTCGTTGATGATTTCAAACTTTTTGGCGAACTGTTCACGCATTACATTCATCATTTCGCCGATAAGCTTTTCAAGGTCGGCTTTCGCCTTTTCCATATCGTCAACCTGCGTGGTAAGGAATTCGTATCTTCCCTTTACCTCTTTATATTCTTCAATAGCGTCAAGATTTATATTGCCGAGCGCTTTCATTGAATTTTTAAGCTGTGAAATGGTCTTCTGCGCCTCGGAAAGAGAACCGATATCCTTTTTAAGCTCAAGAGCCGTATTATAGGTAAGCTCGTAAGTGTCCCAAAGTCTTGTTGCGGCACTTTCAAGGTCTTCCTCAATCTTCGCCTTCTTGGTTTCTATGCGCACAACCTCTCCCTGAAGGACAAGAATTTTTTCGTTAAGATTTTTAATCGTTTCGCGCAGTTTTTCAAGCTCAACATCGCTTCCGCTTCTGCCTGAAAGATGTGCCTTGATTTCTTCGCGCATGGATTCGATTGCAACCTCGCACTGCTTGTGGCGCATAAGATTTTCTTCAATTTGCTTTTCAAGAGATGCAATTGCACCCTCCTGAGCCTTCTTTTCTTCAAGACGCGCGTTGTAGTCGGACTGTGAATTCAGTATGCCCCTCTTTGCGTCATCAATACGCTCCTGAGCAAGCTCAACATCCTTTTGTGCGCTGTTGATTTCCATTTTCTTATCGATGACTTTTGTGCTGTGAGCCTCTCGGCGGATAGTTTCCTCACGCACGCTGTCCTGCTTATCCTTAACAATTGCTTCCGCCTTTTCAATAAGCTCGTCGGAGCCGTCAAGAATTTCGCGGAGCTTCTTTTTAGTTTCAACTGTATCAGTCTGCTGTGTGGAAATTTGTGTTTTTTCAGCAGTAAGCTTTTCAAAACGCTCGTGTGCAATCTGGAGAAGACTTGCCTTCATATCGGCTTCAGCCTTAACTTTAAGAAGATGATTTTCGCTTTCGGAAAGCTTTTCGCGGAGCTTTGCTTCCTTTTGACGGCTTTCTTCAGCATCATCGGCACATTTATCAATTTCGTCTTCAAGACGCTCGGTTTCTTCAAAAAGACGGTCGCACTCTTTATCAAGAGCTTCAATTTCGTCTTTTCTGCCGAGGAGCGCCTGCGCACGATTTACACTACCGCCCGTGATACTACCGCCAGGCTGCAAGAGTTCGCCTGAAAGCGTTACAATCTTGAATTTATAGTGTGTAGCCTTGGCAAGTTTTACGGCACTTTCCATATCTTCCATAATAACTGTTCTGCCGAGGAGTGCCTCAATAACATTTTTTATGGCGCTGTCGCATTCAACAACATCGCTTGCGATGGAAACTGCGCCTTCATTTGCGAGGACGCGTTCTTCGTTATCAAGACGCTTTCCCTCCTGCGATGAAATCGGAAGGAATGTAACCCTGCCAATGCGATTCTTTTTAAGGAATTCGATAGCCTGTTTTGCTTCCTCTTCATCATTCACAACGATGTTTTGCATAGCATTACCAAGCGCTGTTTCAATAGCGGTGGTGTATTTTTTATCAACTGTGATAAGCTTACTTAAAACGCCGATAATATTACCGTTATACTTCCCCTCATCCTTGGTACGAAGGAGGTCGCGGACACTGCGGGCATAGCCTTCAAGTGCGCGCTCCATTTCGTCAAGCATTTTGCGTCTTCCCTGCTTTTCGCCAAGGCTTGTAGAAAGCTCGTTATATTTTGTTTTGAGTTCGCCACTTTTACGATTGAGGTCGTGATAACGCTGATTTTCGTTATATACATCGTCGGAAAGCTTGTCAAACTCAACCTGCGCCTTTTCAGCCTTTCCTGAAAGCTCGGCACACTTTGAAGTCAGGCGGTTAATATCGTCGGATGCGGCTGCTATATCAACCTCGATAGAAAACCTGCGTGTTTCAATATTTTGCGTGATAAGGTCAATACTGTCAAGTCTTGACTGTGCCTCGCTCTTTTTAGCGCGGAGGTTCATAACCTCCTCACGCGCGGTTTCAAGAGCCTTTACGCGGCGGGAAACTTCTTCCCCGATTACTCTATCTTCGTCTTCAAGGACGGAGAGCTCATCGGTCATTTTGAGGAAGCGTTCATTCTTTTTGATTTTTTCTTCCTCGAGAAGTTTTATTTGTTCCTTGATACCTTCTTCACGCTGACTCCAGCCCTGAAGCTCGGTATCAATACGGATTATATTAACCTTGTGGTTTTCGATGTTATTCTTAATGATTGCGCGTTCATTTTCGATAGATGCGCTGTCAGTTTCAAGCAAAGCAAGTTTTTCGCGCTTTGCTTCAAGCTCGCCGTCGGTTTCACGAATCTGCGCGTAGAGAAGGTCGCTCTTCTCATTGCACGCGTCAAGCTCGTTCTTTGCCGAATTGAATTCGTTTACGGCGTTCTCATAAGCTTGGGCTGTCTTTTCCCCTTCAGCACGCTTTAAATCGGTGATTTCAAGAAGCGCACTTACCTCAATTCCCTTGAGTTCTTCACGAAGGTCGAGGAACTTTATTGCCTTCTCACTTTGCTTACGAAGCGGTTCAACACGCTCGGTAAGTTCGCCAAGGATATCGCGCACGCGAACGAGATTATCCTCGGTATGATTTAGCTTACGCTCCGCCTCGTTTTTGCGGTAGCGGTATTTTGAGATACCTGCAGCCTCCTCAAATATCTGACGGCGGTCTTCACTCTTTGCCGATACGATTTCGGCAATTTTACCCTGTCCGACAATTGAGTAGCCATCACGGCCAAGACCTGTATCCATAAGGAGCTCGTTGATATCCTTAAGACGACAAGCGGTGCGGTTAATCATATATTCACTTTCGCCACTGCGGAAGACTCGACGGGTTATTTCAACCTCGTTAAAGTCGCAGGGCAAAAAATGGGTAGAGTTATCAAGCACAAGCGAAACCTCCGCATAACCGAGAGGCTTTCTCTTCTGCGTACCTGCAAATATTACATCCTCCATTTTTCCGCCACGGAGTGTTTTTGCACTCTGCTCACCCATAACCCAGCGGACTGCGTCGGAGATGTTACTCTTACCACTTCCGTTAGGGCCGACAATAGCTGTTACGCCCTGATGAACTTCAATGACGGTTTTGTCTGCGAAGGACTTAAATCCCTGTAATTCTATTCGTTTAAGGTACATAAATTCACCTACTTTTCCTATCTTAAGAATTATATCATATTTTTTCATAATAATCAAGTATTAAATACCCTATATTGGGGTATTATAACAAAAAAGGACACTATTAACACTAAATGGACGAGCAAGAGCATGGAAAATCGTGGGTAAATTCTCCCATATATTCCAACGGCAGTATTTTTTTAAAAATTAAGTCAAAAAGATATTGACAAACCCATATTCTTTTGCTATAATTGACAAGGTCACAACTGCGGGTGTAGTTCATTGGTAGAACACCAGCCTTCCAAGCTGGATAGGTGGGTTCGATTCCCATCACCCGCTCCACTTTTTTACCACAATATGTGCCTGTAGCTCAGTTGGATAGAGCAACTGCCTTCTAAGCAGTAGGTCCTGGGTTCGAATCCCCGCAGGCACGCCAATATGTGGTGGGTATAGCTCAGTTGGTTAGAGCGCTAGATTGTGGCTCTAGAGGCCGAGGGTTCGAGTCCCTCTATCCACCCCACTTATCCACCTGAGTTACACTCAGCATTGTAACTATGTTGGGCTGTAGCCAAGTCGGTTAAGGCACCAGACTTTGACTCTGGCAGTCGCAGGTTCAAGTCCTGCCAGCCCAGCCAATAAGGGCCATTAGCTCAGTCGGCAGAGCACTTGACTTTTAATCAAGTTGTCCGGGGTTCGAATCTCCGATGGCTCACCAAAAAAATAACATCCACTTTTTAGTGGATGTTATTTTTTTGTTTACTTCCGTGCGAGGAGATTCGAACCCCGAGGGGGCAACGAGCGTTAAGAAAACGATTGACAATCGTTTTTAGCGATGTTGATGCGAGGCGGGCACCGCGAACAGTACGGAGCGGTCGGCGAGCAAGCAGGGCGTAAAACGCCCGTTCTCCGATGGCTCACCAAAACAAAAAAGAGATATCCTCCAAAAGGATATCTCTTTTTATTTTACCGATGATATTATTTTACAGCATCGGACTTATTCCAACGGAAATTGCCCCATACGCCTGTTGCATCGCCAAAATAAAGGAATGTGTTGTCGTATTTTTTAGACAGCTTGATAAGTTCGTTTAACTGATGTATGTTAATCAATGTTACAATCATTGATTTTTCATCACCGGTGTACATTCCCTGACATTTGATTACAGTTGCGCCATGTTTAAGGCTTGTGAGGATGTCCTGCTTGAATTTTTCAGGCTCGTCAGTTATGATTTTAACCTCTACTGCATTTCTTGTTGATTTTAGAATATAATTCATCGCAAGGTTGAATATGAGCATCTGGACAACCGACATTATAATGCTTTCAATATTTTGGTAAACGAAGAACGAAATGCCTATTATTGCGTAACAAAATACTGTAATGATGAATTCTATATTGAGGTAGGGTTTTTGTTTCTGGAATATTGATGCGATAACGTCAACACCACCTGAAGAGCCTCCGATTTTTATCATCAGAGCCGTTCTTGTACCAAGCAATATGCCAGAAGCGAAAACGGATATCCAGGTATTGTTCAAAGATACATATTCATACATATTTATCTTTTCCATAAATATCAGCATAACAGAAGAAAGGACTGT
>JAZRFX010000017.1:0-2158 GCA_045643845.1 Clostridia bacterium
GGAACTTACCTGCCATAAATCTCGTTGCTGAAACGGAGAACTGTGTTGTTGACTGTGAAGCAAGTTCGGCGAAATAGATATTCTGTGCACCCTGCACAAGAATACCGTCAATCATAGCACTGCCGCCTATATCTGTCTGCCAGAATGGGATATAGAAAACGTGGTGCAGGCCAAAGGGGATAAGTGCACGCTCAATAATACCGTAAATCCATGTGCCAAAATATCCCGATGCTAAAACAAGGTTGCCAAGGCTTGCAATCCATCCCTGAACAATCGGCCATATATAAAACATCAATACGCCGACAACAAGAAAAACAATACTGCTTATAATAGGAACAAATCGCGTTCCGCCAAAAAACGAAAGAACCTGCGGAAGCTCTATCTTATAAAACCTGTTGTGAAGTGCCGCCACACCGGGCCCGACCACAATACCGCCGAAAACACCCATCTGAAGTGTTGTGATACCAAGCACGCTTGTCGTAGTATTTGCGGCAAGTGCCTCAACACCACCCTTTGCAGCGATAAGAGTGCTTATGGTAGTGTTCATAATAAGGTAGCTGATAGCACCCGACAGTGCTGCAACTTCTTTTTCCTTTTTCGCCATACCAATAGCAACGCCCATCGCAAATAGGAGAGGGAGGTTGTCAAATACTACACCGCCCGCTTTACTCATAATATTAAGTATGGTGTAAAGAAGACCGCCCTCGCGGATAATATTGGTAAGGTTGTACGCATTAAGCGTTGTAGGATTTGTGAACGAGCTTCCTATCCCGAGAAGCAGTCCTGCGACGGGGAGCAGGGCGATAGGGAGCATAAATGAACGGCCTACACGCTGAAGTACACCGAAAACCTTGTCCTTCATAAATAATCCTCCTTGAATAGTTTCTTTATTATTTTCCTGATTTTCAGGAAAATTATTCGCAAATCCCCCGAATGTAGTAAAAATGACTAAACAGTCACAAAAAAACTGTGAAATGTGTGATTTTTTGTGAATTTGTGTGATTTTCTATTGACAAAATGTGTGGTTTTGTTGTATTCTATATATGTGAAATTGTCATAGGAGGTATAACTATGAATTACGAATCAATGGAAAAAATAAAGGTTTCTCCCCGTGTGGAAAAGCTTCGTGATAACCTTTTTGCAAAGGCTCCTCAGATTGAGTCTGATCGCGCAGTTATCGTTACTGAAAGCTATAAGCAGACGGAGAATCTTCCTATAATAAAACGCAGAAGTCACGCTTTCCGCAGTCTTATGGAAAAGCTCCCAATCGTTATCCGTGAAGGCGAGCTTATCGTAGGCAGCAACACAAAGCAGTCAAGAAGCTGTCAGACCTTCCCCGAATATTCTTTCGAGTGGCTCAACGACGAACTTGACACCGTTGCTACAAGAAGCGCCGATGCTTTCTATATTTCAGAAGAAAATAAGAAAGCTCTCGTGGAAGCTCATAAGTATTGGAAGGGTAAGACTACAAGCGACCTTGCTACAAGCTATATGGCTCCCGAGGCTCTTAAGGCTATCGAGCACAATGTTTTCACAACAGGTAACTATTTCTACAATGGCGTAGGACATCTCAGCGTTCAGTATGAAAAGGTTCTTGCTATCGGTTATAATGGTATCAAGAAAGAGGCTCAGGACGCTCTTAATAAAGGCGATGTTACCTGCAGCTACTACGCTTCAAAGAGAAGCTTCCTTGAAGCAGTTATCGAATCCTGCGACGCGGCGATTACATTCGCTAACCGCTACGCTGACCTTGCTGAAGAAATGGCAAAGAGCGAAAGCGGAGAGAGAAGGGAAGAACTCCTTCAGATTGCGGCAAACTGCCGAAATGTTCCCGCTAACGGTGCAACAAGCTTTTATGAAGCTTGTCAGTCATTCTGGTTCGTTCAGCTTCTTATCCAGACTGAAGGTAGCGGTCACTCAATTTCACCGGGCCGTTTTGACCAGTATATGTATCCTTATTTCAAGAAGGATTACGAGGCAGGCAAAATCACACTCGAATACGCGCAGGAACTTATCGATTGCGTATGGGTAAAACTCAACGACCTCAGCAAGGTTCGTGACGCATTGAGCGCTGAAGGCTTTGCAGGCTATAGTATGTTCCAGAACCTTATCGTAGGCGGTCAGACAAAGGACGGTCGCGACAGCACAAATGAGCTAT
>JAZRFX010000018.1:0-1839 GCA_045643845.1 Clostridia bacterium
CTTCGTGGAACCCAAGCTTTTGGCAAGAGTAGTTGCCATGAACGAAGCGGGCGAAAAGAGAGTTTTGAAGACATGGTCTCGTAGCTCCACTATATTCCCTGAATTCGTTGGCCATACAATCGCTGTTCATGACGGAAGAAAGCACGTTCCGGTATATGTTACAGAAGATATGGTAGGTCACAAGTTGGGAGAATTCGCTCCCACAAGAACCTATAAGGGCCACGCAGGCGCTAAGAGTAAATAAGTAAGGAGGACATAACAAATGGAGGCTAAAACACAGGCTAAGGCAATACTGCGTTATGCGCGTATTTCGCCCAGAAAAGTCAACATTGTAAACGACCTTATCAGAAATAAAGATGTTAGCATTGCAAGAGGTATTCTTATGAATACACCTAAGGCTGCTTCAGAGCTTCTTATAAAGCTCCTTGACAGCGCAGTAGCAAACGCTGAAAATAACTTCGGTATGGACGCTGATAAGCTTTATATCGCAGAAATCTATGCAAATGCAGGTCCCACACTCAAGAGAGTAAGACCCAGAGCGCAGGGTAGAGCATTCCGCATCAGAAAAAGAACAAGTCATATTACAATCGTTGTAAAAGAAAAAGAGTAAAGGAGGCGTAAATTATGGGTCAGAAAGTTAATCCTCACGGTCTTAGAGTCGGTGTTATCAAGGATTGGGATTCCAGATGGTACGCCGAGGACCATATGTTTGGTGACAACCTTGTAGAAGACTACAAGATCAGAGAATATCTCAAGAAGAAGCTTTACAGCGCTGGCGTTGCAAAGATTGAAATTGAGAAGAAAGCAAACACAGTTAAGGTATCAATTCACACAGCTAAGCCCGGTATCATTATCGGTAAGAAGGGTGAAGATATCGAAAAGCTTAAGAATGAAATTTCTAAGCTTACAGACAAGCAGGTATTCGTAAATATCGTTGAAGTTAAGCAGCCCGACCTCAGCGCACAGCTCGTTGCTGAAAGCATCGCTTCTCAGCTTGAAAGACGTATCTCTTTCCGTCGTGCAATGAAGGGTGCTATGAGCCGCGCTATGAAGCTCGGTGCAAAGGGTATCAAGACAACATGTAGCGGTCGTCTTGGCGGTGCAGAAATCGCTAGAAGCGAGCACTACCATGAAGGTACAATTCCGCTGCAGACACTTCGTGCTGATATCGATTACGGCTTTGCAGAAGCTAATACCACATATGGTAAGATCGGCTGTAAAGTTTGGATCTACAAGGGCGAAGTTCTTGCTGAGGCTAGAAAGCCCAAGTCTCAGGAAGGAGGAAGAAAATAATGTTAACACCTAAAAGAGTTAAACATAGAAAGCAGGTCAGAGGTAGTATGACAGGTAAGGCTCTCCGCGGTAACAAGGTGACTTACGGTGAATTCGGTCTTCAGTCAACAGAACCCTGCTGGATTACAAGCAACCAGATCGAAGCAGCCCGTATTGCTATGACTCGTTATATCAAGCGTGGCGGTAAGGTTTGGATCAAGATTTTCCCCGATAAGCCTATCACAGAAAAGCCCGCTGAAACACGAATGGGTAGTGGTAAGGGTTCACCCGAATACTGGGTAGCAGTAGTTAAGCCCGGTAGAGTGATGTTCGAAATCGGCGGAGTTGCGGAAGATACAGCTCGCGAGGCTCTTCGTCTTGCTATGCATAAGCTTCCCGTAAAGTGCAAAAACGTTGCGCGCGAAACACAGGAAAAGGAGGGTGACAACGACTGAAAATCAAAGAAATTCGTGAATTAACTACCGAAGAATTACAGCTCAAAGTTACAGAGCTTAAGAAGGAACGCTTCACACAGAGATTTGGTCTTGCAACAAATAACCTTGAAAA
>JAZRFX010000019.1:0-8928 GCA_045643845.1 Clostridia bacterium
AGGGGAGTAGTGCTCGGCATATAAATAAGATATGCTGACATATCGCGTCCTACAAGATTGGGGAATTCATTCATATAGAATTTATTCATCGACCACGGATCATGGACCGCTCTGTCACCTTCTGCATAAGCGCCGATATAAATTCCGTTTTTCGGCTCATACATTTCGCCGAAATCTTTACGGGTTTTATAACTGTCATTATCCGTTTTTGCATACATTTGCACGGAAGAATTTATGAGTGTTCCGCGCCTTTCGGCATCAATCGTTTCCTGCTCTTTGCCAGCAAGTGACCAGTAATAAGCCTCGCGCTTAAAACACGCGGCGGCTTCTTCGTTCTTGCCGAGCCAGCTGTAACATTCACCAAGATGCTTGTAAAGCATAGCGTCGCTGTTACTGTCGTGCTTTTCAAGAAAATCAGGAGCAAGTTCTATAAACTGATCAATAGCACCTTGCGTGTCGGAACTGCTTTTTGTCAAAAGAGCCTTTTGCCAACATTCCCACACATTTGATACATGCTTTCCGCTGTTTTCAATGGAATAAATAAGATTTCCCGCGCCGCTTGTGGAAATTATAACATTTCCATCCCAGGAAACTGTTGCATCAAGCGCTTCCGCAACAACTCTTATCGGAAGATATGTCCTTGAATCCCTGATAGTTGCAGCGGCGTCATTTGTGATTTTTGTGCCGTTTCTGTAAATGCACGCCTCGTCAATATAGCAAACAACTGTTGTAGGGCCTTTTTTTACGATTGCGCATCGTTGCTCATTATCCCAACTAACCTGTGCACCGAGTGCCTCCATCGATGCACGAAGCGGAACGAGTGTGCGTCCGTTTTCGATGAAAGGCGCGCCCGATGAAGAATCAAACTCAACCTTTACTCCGTCGATAAAAACATCGGTTGCACCTGCGGAAAGTGAAAATGAAAGTATCAGTAATGAAAAGATTACACATACCAACAGTTTTTTCATTTTTTATCCCTCTTTCTTAAGAAAGGTTTTTCAAGAATTCTTTTAACGGCGATAAAGAAACCTTCGCCGCCTTTGTGAAGTGGCTTTGTCAGAATAGCAAATACTCCTGCTCTTTTAGCGCCCCATACGTCGGTAAAAATCTGGTCGCCGATAGCTGCGATTTCATTCATTTTTAAATCCATTTCCTTTGCCGCAAGATTATATCCGTACGCGCGGGGCTTTAGTGCCTCGTGAACGAAATATTCCACCTCTATTTTTGCGGAAAAATTCTTAACTCTTTCGTAGGTGTTGTTTGAAACAACGCAAAGCTTAAGACCTTCGGATTCAAAAAGCCTTAAATGAGAAAGAACCTTTTCGTCGGGAACAGGAACATCGTGTCCTATAAGCGTATTGTCAATGTCAAGGATGATTCCGCGGATTCCTTTTTCCTTGAGATAGGAAGGGGAAACATCGGTAATCTTGTCGAAGTATGCATCTGCGTAAAAATTCTTAAACATTATATTTCCTCCAGTAAAAAAGATATTGCTGGGCAAAACCGCTGTAAAGACCGAATTCGTCCTCGCCCGACTTTTTTGCGTCAAGGGAATTGAACTCTTCTTCCATAACACGCTTTATCCACACATCGGACGGGAAAAGGTCGTATTTGCCGAGCGAGAATAAAAGCACGCAGTCGCAAACCTTGTCGCCAACGCCGTAGAGGGAAAGAAGCTTTTCTCTCGCCGTTTTAGTATCGGTTTTTTCGAGCGATTTTGCATCAATATCACCATTTAAAACTGCCTGTGCTGCTTTTAAGATGTACGGCGCGCGGTAGCCAACCCCGATTGCACGCAAGTCTTCTTCAGTAAGGCTTGCCACCTTTTCGGGAGTAGGAAAGGCGTAATATGTTTTGCCTTCAAATTCTATTTTGTCGCCGCAAAGCTCGCACAATTTATTGACACAGCTCTTTATCTTCGGGATAGAACTGCGCTGGGAAATTATAAACGAAATAAGCGTTTCAAAAAAGTCCTGGCGGAGGATTCTTATCCCATAGCCGAACTGAATCGACTTATTCATCGTTTCATTTATATTTATTGCTTTTTTAATTTCGGAATAGTCGCGCTTTATATCAAGGTATCTTTCCCAAAAGGATTCGTAATCTTCTTTTGTGATGCCGTCGATAAATGTGTCTTCTCCGTCGGTAGAAACCCTCACAACCTGCGAATTGGCAATTCCGATAAAACTGCCGTCAGGCTCTTTTTCCCAGCGGAAACATTGTCCGCAAAGAAAAGTGTGCTCGGGCAGGAAATCTTTGATTTTAATTTTCATCTTTTTTAGTCCTTCGTTTTCGGATAGGTTTTTCAATTTCCTTTATGATGCTTTCGATAAAAGCTTCGGGAGTGCTTCCCGATTCTTTTTCAAAAGAAATTGACAAGGCTCTGCGAAGCCAGTTTGCCGCGCTTTTCATACTAAACTCGTTTTCAAAAATTGCGGCAATTGATAAAAGGGAAGAAAGGTAGTGCAAATTGCCGATTTCCTCGCAGGGAAGAATCTGCCTTTTGTAAACCTTGCGCCTTTCACCATAACTTACGGTGTAGCCCGATGGAATGTCAGGCATTGCATTAAGATGCATCGCAATAAGCCTTGCGTAGCTTTTCACTGTCAGCACTACATCAAACGGCGGAACAGTCTTCATACACAACGAAATCATTTCGTCAAGGGGAATGAAATCAGGGCAAATATGCTTTTCTTTGCCGAGTGCAATTTCCGCTTCGTGAAGAAAAGCACTGTCCATCTCGTTTTCGGGAATAAGACTTATGGAAAGTGAATTCCTGCTCTTTTTCGCCATTTCAAGAGAAAGCAAAGCCGTCTTTTTTATTCTTTCTTTGCTATAAATGGTTGTGCAAACAATTGAAGCATCGTCGCTTGCGATATTTTCCGTCGGATCAGGGTAACAAATTGTGCGCCCCGATATGTGATGCGAGGAAGCGTAAATATCAAAAACGCTTTTGAGAATTTCCATGCACAGCGGAGTGCTCTTTGTGTCGCTTTCAAGAAAAATCGCACCGCGACGCGAAGACTCTTCCCTAATTAGTTCGCACATTCTTTCTCGACAGGATAGTGCCGTGTCAATCTGCAAATACGAGAATAGCGGAGTGCATCTATATTTACGCATAAGTGCGCGCACAACCTTTTCCAAAAGGGTTATATCATATCTGTTTTTCTCGGAACTATATAGAAAAACTATTCTTTCAATCACAGATTATCTCTCCATCTTTCACAGTGACTTTTGCAGTATCTTTATATGAACCGCTGATTATGATATTTGCAAGCTTATCTTCAATCTTACGGCTGATGATACGGCGAAGCGGTCTTGCACCAAGGTGCTCGCCAATCGCTTCTTCCACGATGAGAGAACGCGCTTCATCAGATACAGAAAGAGAAATACCCTTGCTTTCAAGCATCTCGGAAAGCTCGCCAATCATAATATCAAGAACTTCGCCCATTTCGTCTTTTGAAAGCTCGTCAAATACAACAATTTCATCGACGCGGTTTAAGAATTCGGGACGGAAAATGCTCTTGAGCGCGCGATGTACCTTTTCCTTATTTTGCTTTGAAATGCTTTCCGCAAAACCGATTCCGCTGCCTTTCCAGTCGCTTCCTGCGTTACTTGTCATAACGATAACCGTGTTTTCAAAGCTTACCACTTTGCCGTGACTGTCGGTCACCCTGCCATCGTCAAGTATCTGAAGCATAATATTAAGCACATCAGGATGAGCCTTTTCAATCTCGTCAAAAAGAACTACGCAGTAAGGCTTTCTCCTTACCTTCTCGGTAAGCTGACCTGCATCGTCGTAGCCCACATATCCCGGAGGCGAGCCGATAAGCTTTGAAACGGAGTGCTTCTCCATAAATTCAGTCATATCAACGCGGATGAGAGCATCCTCGCTGTCAAAGAGCTCGGTTGCAAGCCTTTTTACAAGCTCGGTCTTGCCGACACCTGTCGGGCCAACGAAGATAAAGCTTGCAGGACGAAGCTTCTTTGAAAGCGCGGCACGATTTCTGCGGATAGCGCGACTTACGGCGCTTACCGCTTCATCCTGACCGATAATTCTTTTGTGAAGTCTTTCTTCAAGTCCTAAAAGTCTTTCAGTTTCCGCTTGGGTTATTTTTTGAACGGGGATTTTAGTCCAGGACTCTACCACATAGGCGATATCGTCGGGAGTAAGATAAACCTCGGCAAGCTGCGATTTAAGATTTTCTATTTCGTCATTTATCGCACATTCCTGAGATTTTAAATTAGCGATTTTTTCGTAATCCTTTTCCTCGGTTTCTTCCTTGGGTGCGTTTGCTTCTTCAAGCTGTGCTGTTACTTCGTCAAGCTTTTGCTGTGCGCGTGCAAGCTGAACCAAAATGGCATTTTTAAGATTTGCGCGGCTTCCCGCTTCATCAATAAGGTCTATTGCCTTGTCGGGAAGAAAACGGTCGGTTATATATCTGCGAGATAAGTTCACGGCAGTATTTATAACCTCGTCGGAAATTTTAACCTTGTGATAATCTTCGTAATATTTTTTTATTCCGCGAAGAACCTCAACGGTTTCCTCGGGCGAGGGTTCTTCAACTAAAACTGTCTGGAATCTTCTTTCAAGCGCGGAATCCTTCTCGATAAATTTTCTGTACTCGGCAAGTGTAGTTGCACCGATTACCTGAATTTCTCCGCGCGCAAGTGCAGGTTTTAAGATATTGGCGGCACTCATCGCACCCTCGGCATCTCCAGCACCTACTATATTATGAAGCTCATCAATAACCAAAATGATATTGCCGAGCTTTTTAGTTTCTTCTATTATACCTTTAAGGCGCGCTTCAAACTGACCGCGGTACTGCGTTCCTGCCACAATAGCGGTAAAGTCAAGAAGATACACCTCTTTATCGAGAAGCTTTTCGGGAACATTTCCTGAAACTATTCTTTCCGCAAAGCCTTCGGCAATAGCTGTCTTGCCGACACCAGGTTCGCCTAAAAGAGCAGGGTTGTTTTTTGTGCGGCGGTTTAGAATCTGCACGAGTCTTTCGATTTCGCGCTCGCGGCCTACAACCATATCAACCTCGCCACTTCGTGCTTTCGCGGTAAGATTTGTGCCGTAGGCATCAAGAAGCTTTTTCTTCTTCTCGGACTTTTTATCTTTTTTTGAAGCTTCTTTGTTATCCGCTTCTTCAGACGATTTAGGTGCGCCTCCGCCGAAAATGTTCGAAAAGAAACTTGCAAAGGGGTTGGCGTCCGCACCGCCTTCGCCCATGTCCATTTCTTCAAGCATTCCCATCATTTGCGATTCAAGGTTTTCCATATCGCCCATATCAAGACCGCCTGCCATCTGTTGCATGGTGTTGATGCCAAGCTCTCTCGCGCAGGGCATACAAAGACCTTCGTTGATTGACTTTCCGCCTTCCATACGGGTTACAAATATAACAGCAACATTTTTATTGCATCTTGTACATAACATAGTATCATTTTCCTTTCATAAGGGTTAAAAAATATTATATCATAAATAACGCGTAAGTTCAATTAAAATCTCGAAAATTCACAATATGTGCACAAATACAAAATGTAGTGCTTTTTGCACAAAAAAATGAACAATATAACACACTTTTTTGTGTTTTTGTATTGCAATTTGATATTTTTTATGTTAGAATATATTCAAGTATAGGAAGGGGGACTATAGAAATGAAAAATAAATTTCTGTCCGTTATAATCGCACTTAGTTTAGTATTCTCTTGTATGGCAACCGCCACACTTGCGGAGAATGTATTTCCCGACGTTCTTTCACCCGATCACGATTGGGCTGCAGAACAGATTAACGAAATGACTGAGCTTGGTATCATCAAGGGTTACACCGATGGTACATTCAAGCCCGACAAGGCAATCTCAAAGATTGAGGCGCTTATTCTTTTCTCACGCGTTGCAGGTTTTTCTGACGAAGAATACAGCGAAATCATAGAATTTGCGACTGATAAGTATAAGTATACTTTAGACGAACTTGACCTTGGCGCATACGATTCTTTCAAGGGCGAGCTTTCATTCCTTCTTTACAAGGGTATCCTTGCTGAAGATGAAATCGTATCCTACCTTGAAGATGACCAGTACGCTGAAGAATTCCCCAGAAGCGATGCTGCAATCCTTCTTTCATATCTTATGGATGCGGAAATCGTAAAGACTGATGCAGACTCACTTGAATTTGCGGATAAGGAAGATATCGACGATGTTGACGCAGGTTACATTGCATATGTTGTTGAAAACGGCTTGATGAACGGTGTTCAGAAGGACGACGGCACAGTTGTTTTCGATGCTGATGCACCCTTAAGCCGCGCTCAGGTTTGCGTACTTCTTTACAGAATTATGGCAAAGCTTGAAATGAGTGTTGAAGCAGGCGTTGTTTTTGATATGGTTAAGGACGGCAGAGCAATCTACTTCGAAAACTCTGAAGGCGACGATAGAAACTATATCATCCCCGAAGATGCAAAGATTGTTATCGACGGTGAAGAAGGCGCTGCTGAAAACATCCTTGAAGGAAGCAAGATTGTTGTTGTAAGACACGGCAAGGACATCTATTCAATCGATGTTATAAGCCCCATCACAAACAAGACTGCTGAAGGTATCATCAGCGGTATCGTTACAAAGGATAACTATTTAAGAGTTTCTATCAAGGATGAAAAGACAGGCGAAGAAACATCCTACTACGGCGACGGCGAAGTAAAGGTTACAACAGACGGCGTTGCTGATTCAGTTAAATCTATTAAAACTGAAGATTATGTTATAATCAACCTTCTCGGAACAAAGCTTGTTTCAATTGACCGTATCACAGCGGAAGCTACAGTTCAGGGAACAGTTAAGAAAATAAACCTTGACGATCCCATTTCTCTTACAGTTGTTACAGTTGAAGAAATCTCTGAAGAAGAAGCAGTTTCAACATACCCCGTTTCTGAAGATGTGACAGTTCGCCGCGATTCAAAGAAGGCAGCGCTCAGCGATGTCCTTCCAGGCGACAAGATTGTTCTTACAGTTAAGCGCGGTACAATCACAAAGATTGTTGCTACAAGCGTTAAGGGTAGCGCAACAGGTGCTATAACTGAAATCAAGATTGCTTCACAGTCTTCAATTACAATCTCTTCAGGCGGCGTAGAAACAGAGTATGCAGTAGCACTCGATGCTGAATATGTTGTTGCAGGTAGCGCGGCTACAATCTATGACCTCCGTCTTGGTAATGTTGTAACACTTACACTTTCAGGCTCAACAGTTAAGAAGCTTGAACAGACACAGGCTACAAGCACAACTACAAAGAGCGGCGCAGTTGAAAGCATCAGCACAGCTTACGGATATATCAATATGATTGCAAACGACGGCGTAAGCGAGCAAATCTTCGCAAGCAAGATGGGTAGCACAATCTCTGCAAAGATTATTGACGGCGAAACAGGTAAGGAAATCGCATTCAAGAATCTTAAGAAGGGCGATTACATCATCGCAACAGGCGCATATACAAACGGCGCATTCGTTGCAAAGACAATCGTAGTAACACCCGTTGCTCCGTAATTGAATAAAGCATAACCGACGGGAGTCCAATCGGACTCCCGTTTTTCTTTTGTGTAATATATAAATCAAATTCGTAGGGGTTATAAATAATCTTCCCAACATCGGAGGCTGTTCTATAATATAAACGATAAGCCCTCGTCGTTAAAAATATTGCAGAATAAATATTGACAATTCCATATGTGCGCGGTATGATTATTCATACAAGTCATACAAAGGAGAATTGCTATGAATATACTTGAAGGAAAATTTGCATGGATGGTTAAAATAGGTGAGAAAGGTCAGTTTGTTATTCCTAAAGAAGCGAGGGATCTTTTTAACCTCCAACCCGGCGATGAAATATTAGTTCTCGGCGATAAGGAAAAGGGAATAGCTGTCCTGCCAAAAGAAAAGCAGCAGAGCTACATTAAAAAAATATTCAGAGATATAGAGTGATTTATATGAGTAAAATAGTTTTCTTTTGTATTCCTGCACACGGACATACAAACCCGACCCTGGGCGTTGTAAGGGAGCTTGTGTCCCGCGGACACGAGGTATGGTATTATTCCTATAACATAATGCGCGAAAAAATAGAGTCAGCAGGGGCGAAGTTCATCCCCTGCGACGGATATGATATGGAGCAAAAATTAAGCGCAAAAGACTCCGCACGCGTTGGGAAAGACCTTGCTTTTTCTACAAAAATTCTTGTAGATACAACGCTCGCCCTCGACGAAAAGGTCTGCAGGGAAATGGCGGAAATAAAGCCCGACTGCATCGTAGCCGATTCGATGGCGCTGTGGGGGAAAGCCGCGGCGTTAAAGCTTGGAATACCATTCGTTTCATCCACAACCACCTTTGCGTTCAACGAGCATTCGGCAAAGGTTATGAAGCAGGGAATAGGCGACCTTTTCAAAATGCTTTTCTCAATTCCGAAAACTGCGAAAGAGGTAAAGCGACTTCGGATCAACGGCTACCCCGTAAAAAGCATACTTGATATTATAGGAAACGATGCAAGCACCCACACAATTGTATATACATCGCCCGAATTTCAGCCCTGCGCCGAAACCTTTTCGGACAAGTACGCATTTGTCGGTCCTTCGATTCGACCTGCAGGCGAGGAGATTGTGAAGAATAAGGAAAAACTGATTTATATATCGATGGGAACTGTCAATAATGATATGATGCCATTCTACAAAAAATGCGTATCGGTTTTCAAAAATACCGACTATCAGGTCGTTATGTCGGTTGGAAACCTGGTCGATATAAATGATTTCGGTCAGCTCTCTGAAAATATATCGGTACTTCCGCACCTTGACCAGATAGCCGTACTTGAAAAGGCGGATGTGTTCGTATCCCATTGCGGTATGAACAGCGTCAGCGAAAGTCTTTATTTTGAAGTTCCACTCGTTATGCTTCCGCAAACGA
>JAZRFX010000020.1:0-11334 GCA_045643845.1 Clostridia bacterium
TGTTTTAAGTATGCCCTGAGAAATAGCTTCCGCCATAGTTTCGTGATTTGGTTCATGCAAAAGGTAGCCTCTGTCACTTGCGTTGCTTATAAACGCCGTTTCCACAAGTACAGCAGGTGCAATTGTAGTTCTTATCACGAAAAGGTGCGCTCCGTTTTGTTTTCCCATTGGTGCAAGGGGCGTCATATCAACCATATTTTTATAGATATTATCCGCAAGCGAAGAACCTGTTTCGCTTGTAGGATGATAATAGACCTGCGTTCCGCATATTTCAGGATTTTCAATGGAGTTACAATGTATACTTACAAACAAATCACATTCCGACTCATTTGCAAGGTCGCTTCTGTCTTTGAGAGCTATATATTCGTCTTTATCGCGGGTATATATGACCTCTACCCCATTATTCTCGAGCTTTTTGCCTACTAAAAGAGCTATCGAAAGATTTATGCGACTTTCTCTTGCAACAATCTTTCCATTTTCATAAGCAACTGCTCCAGGATCATCTCCGCCGTGACCTGCATCTATTATAACGAGCGGCTTTCCGCTTGAGTTATTATCGTCAGTACTATCTTCAGTAACACCGTAGTCCGTTCTGTAGAAACCTTTTTCCGCAGTATAGCTCATTTTACTATTGCCTGTTACGGAAACGGTGCATCCGCTGCTTGAATTTGAAATTGTTATTTCATCGACAGAACCATCTTCAATTTTTATAATTTGGTCCTCAAGCTTGAGATTTGAAAAGGTGACGCTGTATCCGTTGCTTAATTTTTTGCCGTTTCCTGCGTAGTTTTTATTAAAATACACTCGCTTTGCAAATGCATCATAAAAGATATTCTCATTAAGCGACTCTTCAGCTCTGATGAGTATACCATTTTCATCGGAAAGAATCATAACCTGAGTTTCAGTACTTATATCAAGCACCATACGGGCATATTCATCGTGATTTGCAAAACGGACAGTATCTACACAGTTTCCGTTGATGTTAAGTCCACCCGTAACGGACTGGAATTTCCTTGCATTAAAATCAATAACTATTCGTTCAGGCGAATTATATCGCGCTATTTTCGGTGAAACACCGCTCGTCGTGGGGATATAAATATAGTCGTACTGACTATCACTCTTTCCCGTTACCTTGCCAAAAGTGATTATTTCATCTTCTTCAGGTTCGGTCGCATTTTCCGCATTCCTGCTGATAAGAACAGTTCGTGAAGTGTTGTCCCATTCGACATTAAAGCCGAGTTTTTCGGCAATAAACCTGACAGGAACCATTGTTTTAAGTCCGTCGGGCGATTTTCCTATCAGCATCGGGAGTGGCTGTGGTTCTTCAATAGAAACTTTATTTCCATCAACAATTACATTGCGGTCGCCGATTTTAACAAATACGGACACTCCGTTATCCACGATTTCAACGCTGCAAATATCGTCGTGCCATATTACCTCACAGCCCATTTGTTCAAAAACCTCACGGGCAGGAACCATAGTATAATCGCTTATTATTACGGGGTGCATCGGAAGATTTGTAACGGTTTTACCATTTACTTTAAGACCTATTTCCCCTGCATCGTAGTAGTGGTATTCATCATTATAGTAAAGCTGTGCTGCGTTAACGCTTACATATGTAAAAAGCAGCATAGATATCATCAAACATATAAAAAATAGTTTCTTCACGGTTGCACCTCTTTTCGTAACAATTTTCGACATTAAGTCTGAAAAACCTTTACGAACTCGTCATTTGTAACAAATTTGTAATATTATTCCCAGCTTATTTGTGTTCCGCCACTTGCAGGCATAGGAATATTATAATGCTCATAAGCGAGCTTTGTAACGCATCTTCCCCTTGGTGTACGGTTTATGAATCCAAGCTGGAGAAGATACGGCTCATAAACATCCTCAATTGTTGAAGAATCCTCGCCGATTGTTGCAGCGAGCGTGTCAAGTCCGACAGGACCGCCACCAAATGTATTTATGATTGATGTAATCATTTTCTTATCGGTTGCATCAAGACCAAGATTATCTATTTCAAGCATTTTAAGCGCCTTGTCCGCAACTTCTTTTGTGATTTGCCCATCCGCACACACCTGCGCAAAGTCACGGACTCTGCGTAAAAGCCTGTTTGCAATACGAGGAGTTCCGCGCGAACGAGAAGCAATTTCCGCTGCGCCTTCCTTTGCTATGTCAACATTCATAATTTGCGCACTGCGTGTTACGATTGTTGTTAAATCTTCTTTTGTATAAAGCTCAAGCCTTGAAATAACGCCGAATCTATCACGAAGCGGTGCTGAAAGAAGACCTGCACGGGTTGTCGCACCAACAAGCGTGAATGGAGGAAGCGAAAGCCTTACCGACTGCGCGCTCGGTCCTTTACCAATGATAATATCAAGCGAGTAATCCTCCATGGCGGGATACAAAATTTCCTCTACCGCACGGGACAAACGATGAATTTCATCGATAAAAAGAACATCGTGCGGACCGAGATTTGTAAGAATTGCCGCAAGATCCATAGGCTTTTCAATCGCGGGGCCGCTTGTAACACGGATATTTACGCCCATTTCGTTTGCGATAATGGACGCAAGTGTCGTTTTACCAAGACCTGGGGGGCCGTAAAGAAGGCAATGGTCAAGTGCCTCGTGTCGCTGCAGTGCGGCATCTATATAAATTTTAAGACTTTCTTTAACTTTTTCCTGACCGATATACTCGTCCATTGTTTTGGGACGGATGGAGTACTCGGCATCGTTGTCACCGTCAAGCTGTCTTGTTGAAATTATGCGTTCATCAAATTCCATTTGACATTCTCCTTAAAGCCTCTTTAATAACATCTTCAGTAGTGAGTCCCGTCGCATCAATCTGCATAACGGTCTTTTGAGCCTCGGAAGGCGATGCACCAAGTGCGATAAGCGCATTTACAGCACCTGTATCGGCACGCACAACTGTTTTTGCATTTTCAGTCTGTGTTGCACCAACTGCTGTTTGTGTATCAACTTTTCCTTTAAGTTCGAGGATAATGCGCTGTGCGGCTTTCGGACCTACACCGGGCGCACGGGTAATTGCCTTTACATCCTCGGCAATGATTGCATAAGCCAGATCCTGAACTGAAAGAGTTCCGAGCACTGCAAGTGCAGCTTTAGGACCAATTCCCGAAATAGAAATGAGTTTGTTGAAATAATCCATTTCCTCGGTAGTTAAAAAGCCATAGAGCTGCATAGCCATTTCGCTCACATGGAAATATGTATGTACGGTTATTTCTTCACCGACTGAACCTGATTTTGCAATGTCGCTTATCGGCATATTTACGCCGAAGCCTACGCCGCCGACATCAATTACAAGTCCGTTTTCGTTTTTCGACGCTATCACGCCGCGAAGGAAGGATATCATAATACAAGTCCTCCAAATTGTTTGATAGAGTTAAATCGCATCGAGTTACCGTGGCAAACTGCGATAGCAAGAGCATCGGCAACATCGTCAGGTTTAGGAACTGCGGAAAGCCCGAGCATAGATTTCATCATTTGCTGAATCTGGGTTTTACTTGCCCTGCCGTATCCCGTAAGAGCCTGCTTGACCTGAAGCGGAGTATATTCATACACGGGGATATTATTTTGCATTGCCGCAAGGATAATTACCCCTCTCGCCTGACCTACTGTAAGAGCTGTTTTTGCGTTGTTGTTGAAAAAAAGCTCTTCTATACTCATTACATCGGGCTTATATTGTTTTATTATTTCATTCACGCCATTATAGACCAGTTCAAGTCTTTCAGGAAGTGGCGTGTGCGCACGGGTAGTAACGGCATCGTAAGCAATTGTTTTATAGGAATTTCCTTCCTTGTCAACAACGCCGTAGCCTACTATCGCAATACCCGGGTCAATTCCGAGAATTCGCATAAAGTCACTCTGCTTTCTTTCTTAACATTGCGTCTTTTACGACGGGGACATCGGTTTTTATATAAAGAGTCATTGCGGCGTGGTTAGCCACATCGATATCATTCATATTTTCGTCTTTGAGGACTTCTACCTTTTGTGTAGTGTAATCACAAAGCGGCTGTATAATTTCTATCTCGTCACCTTTAAAGAAACGATTTCTCTGCGTTACTTTCGCAAGTCCCGTTTTTTCATCGTAATCAAGGACGATACCTGCAACATCGTACTCTCTTATATAAGAGCTTGAGCCGTAGATTTGCGCGCCCGTATCGGGGATTCCGAAGAAAAATCCCGTATAGTAATCACGGTGGCTTACCTTCTTGATTTCAGCGAGCCATTCGGGGTTGAATTCATACCCTGCAGGATCTGCGTAGTAGGCGTCGATTGCCTTTCTATAAGCGCCGATTACGGTTGCTACATAGAATTCACTCTTTACTCGTCCTTCGATTTTAAGGGAAAGAACACCGCTTCCGATAAGTTCGGGAATATGCTCAATCATACACAAATCCTTCGAGTTCATTATGAAGGTTCCGCGCTCGTTTTCAAAAACGGGGAGATATTCACCAGGGCGCTTTTCTTCCATAAGGGCATAATTCCATCTGCAAGGATGTGAGCACGCGCCATAATTACTGTCGCGCGCGGTCATATAGTTACTCAAAAGGCATCTGCCTGAATAGGAAACGCACATTGCGCCGTGTACAAACGCTTCAAGTTCGCAGTCGGAACTGATATTATCTTTAATTTCACGCACTTCGGCAAGTGTCATTTCACGGGCAAGAACCACACGCTTTGCACCCATTTCGTGCCAGGACTGAACAGTTGCGTAGTTTGTATTATTCGCCTGCGTACTGATGTGTATTTCAAGTTCGGGCGCAACGCGTCGGCATATATTGAACGCGCCGAGGTCCGAAATGATAACGGCGTCGGCACCCATTTCGTAAACTTCCTTAAAATACTTTTCCATCTGACTAAGGTCGCGGTTATGAGGAATGATATTCGCGGTAATATAGACCTTTTTTCCCATTGCGTGGGCGTAGTCTATTCCCTCCTTCATTTCCTCGGGAGTAAAGTTATCCGCCGCGGTGCGGAGGGAAAAACATTCTCCGCCAATATACACCGCGTCAGCACCGTATTTGAGTGCTATTTTAAGTTTGTAAAGATTGCCGGCAGGTGCCAGCAGTTCAACTTTATGCATTTTTATCACTTCACTTTTTTACTGATAATGCAACACCGTCACCGATGGGGATGATTGATGTTGTTAAGTTTTCGTTATTCATTATTTCCTCAAGATACATATGAAGGCGCTTTACGATAGTGATTTTTCTACGCTCTACCTTTTCCTCGTCCTCAATCATACCATGATAGAGAATATTGTCGGAAAGAAGCACGCCGCCACTATTCAAAAGCCTCATAATATCGGGCAGGAATTCTATGTACTGTCCCTTTGCGGCATCGAGGAAAATGAAATCGAATCCGCCGTCGAGCCAATGCAGTACCTCCGCCGCTTCGCCCTCGACAACCTTGATTTTCTTTTCAAAGCCTGCCTCAAAAACATTGTCTACTGCGATATCAGCGTGCTTTTTATAGCGCTCGATAGTTACGATAGTACTGTCTTCGGGAAGGTTTTGCGCCATAAGAATAGCGCTGTAACCAACTGCAGTTCCTACTTCAAGCACGCGGCGCGGTTTTATAAGCTTAAGCAGTGTTACTATAAGCTGTTCCGTAGATTTTTGCACAATCGGAGCAAAGCTTTCCTCGTGCGAGGATTTATATCTTAAATTTTCAAGAAACTCGTCCCTTTTGGGAATGAGTTCGTCTAAATAATTATTCTCCATACTGAATCTGTTCCTTAATTTTTTCCGCGGTTTCGCTTCCGCAAAGAGCCGCAGTTATTTCAAAGCCGAATTTGTATGCGCTTCCCATACCGTCGGAGGTTATAAAGTTATTATACTTTACAACTGATTTCTTCAGGTATTTTCCGCCTTTGAAGGTATCTTCGAAACCTGGATAGCAGGTTGCTTCCTTACCTTCAAGAAGTCCCATTTTGCCAAGGATTGAAGGCGGGGCACATATGGCGCAAACGAGTTTTTCGTTGTCTGCGGCGTACTGAACTATTGCCTTAACTTCATCACTTGCATCCATATTATTTGTACCGCCGAGTCCACCAGGGAGAATTACGGCGTCAAGATTTTCTTTTACTACATCGGAAAGCAAAATGTCAGCCTTTACAACGATATCGTGCGCACCTGTCGCATATTCTCCTGTAACGCCGACGGTTACAATTTCGACACCTGCGCGTCTTAATATATCAAGCGGAGCGAGAGCCTCCACTTCTTCAAATCCGTCTGCAAGAAACATATATACCATTTACTTTTCCTCCTCGATATAATACTTTTCCACCAAAAACTCGGGCTGATAGCTTTCCTTTGCACGCCTGAGTCCTTCAATGCCCATATCTTCCTCGCGGTTTACATATTTAAGGTCTTTCCACTCGTTTTCGCAAAAGAGCTTATTGATCGCCTGATATGCACCGCGATAGCTATCGTCGGCAAGTTCTATCTGAATAAGCGCCGTATCGTCGTTGAGCTTTTCGCCGAAAGACATAGCGACGATTTCGCCATTAACCTTCAGCACTGCGCCCGTTTGATTAAATGCAAAGAAGTTTTCAAAATACGACTTCATAGCACCTGCTTCGAATGAGTTTTTATTCTTTTCCTTTGCCCTTACCCACTCGTCCGCTTTTTCAGCGCATTCTTTCAAAAGGATTTCATCTTCAACCTTTATATACTCATAATCAAAGTTTTCAAGGAAATAGTTTAAATGATTGCGCTTTGAATGAAGCTTCTTTCCTGAAAGCGAAATCATTTTTTCAGTAAGATAGATATAATCGAAGGAATCGCGCGACTCCTTATAGGAAAACCTATCGCCGTAAAGAGTTTGAAGCTTTTGCATATTTTCGCCACTTGTAAGACGAAAAATAAGTCTTTCTCCTCTGCTATTGGCATAGGTGGAAAGCTCCGCAATAGCGTTTTCGAGGTTTCCTTCGCCAATCGGGAAAAAGTACGATGGCTCCTTCCCTTTTATATCAAAACGGATAAAAAGAAATTCACCGTTTTCCGCAAGAGAGAGGTTGTAGTATTCATTCCATATAAACATGGTCATAAATACGCCCTCGGAAGCGTTTGTTTTATCCTTTATTCTATATTTGTTATAGCGAGCAAAATCATTTTTTGAAATGCTTTTAAATTCAAGCATAAAGCACCTTCGGAATATTATTTATATTTTCTTCCCTTGAAAAGAACTTTAAGTCCGAATTTGGGAAGGGCGAGCATTCTGCCAAATCTTGAGGGCTGTTTGATGAGTCTGTAAAGCCACTCGATGCCGTGGTCGCAGTAGAACTGCGGAGCGCGCTGAACTGTTCCTGCAAAAACATCGAGGCAGCCGCCTGCGCCGATTGCAACCTTTGCATTAAGGCGATGTTTATTGTTGTATATCCATATTTCCTGCTTGGGGAAACCAAGGCACACCATAAGAAAATCGGGTTTTGCCGCATTTATGGATTCGATGACCTCGTCATCTTCCTTGAAGTAACCGTCGTGAGTACCTGCAATAACAAGGTCGGGATATTTAGCCTTGAGATTTTCAGCTGCCATTTCAGCTACGCCGGGTTTTGCACCAAGAAGATAGATTGACTTTTTCTTTTCGGCAAGAATTGGAAGAAGATTGCAAACGAGGTCGAAGCCTGCAACTCTCTCCTTCAAGGGTTCGCCGAGAATTTTTGCACCATAAACAACACCGATTCCGTCGGGGATTATCATATCGCCCTGATTAAGAAGCTCGGCAAAATTAGGATTGTTTGAAGCATACAAAAGTATTTCTGAATTAGGTGTAAAAATCATACTACATTCGTCAGTTTCCAAAAGCTCGGCTGCTTTTTTTGTTGCCTCGTCCATAGTATATTTATTTACATGAACGCCTAAAATATTTACAGTTTCCATAATCGCACATCCTCTTGAAAAAAATTACAATAGTACATATTGCATTATAACATACAAATTGTGTTTTTGCAATAAAAAACGAGCAGAAAACACAAAATATCGTCTGCTCGTTTAAAACCTTAATTTTTTATTATTACATCCTCAATTTCAATTGCGCGGCTGTCAGCGTCAAGACCGATACACTTTCCGCAATTATCGCACAATTTAGAAGAATCCATATCGCACTTATCGCACTCGCCACAATTTGTGCAGACCTTGTTTTCGTCCAAGATACAATTTGCTTTCATAAAAAATCATCCTTTATAAAATACTATGCATATATTATATCTCGGAAAAAGGATATTTTCAAGAAAATTATATTATCGGGATGAAAAGAGTCTGTCCGACGAAGATTTCGCAATCCTCGATACCATTGTTTGCCTCAATCTCATAAACAAAGTCACGAAGGTCTGTTCCGTTTGACTTATACTCCCTCGCGATTGACCAAAGTGTGTCGCCAGGCTGAACGGTTACCGATATAACTTCATAGCTCTCGTTTGCGTTTTCCTGTTTTGAAAAAGCGCTGTGCGCCATCATTATAAATACCACCATAAGTACCATAAAGAAAGCACTACGCTGACGGCGGAGCTTTCTCGCTCTCTGCAATTTTCTGAGTTTATAACTTGTTCTCATAGGAACACCTCCAAACATTTGTTCGCTCTATGATTATAATATAGCAGAACATTTGTTCGCTGTCAATACTTTTTCTGAAATTTTTTCAAAAATTTTCATTTTTCTTGTAAATAATTGGCTGAATATAAACCTCCCCTTCTTCAAACAATACTATCGTAAGCTTTGCGCTTATGAAAATATAGATATCAAATTAAAAGGAGAAAATGAAAATGAGTAGAAGATCTAAAGTTCTTGTTCCTGAAGCAAGAGAAGCACTCAACCGTATCAAAATGGAAGCTGCTAATGAAGTTGGCGTAACTCTTAACCAGGGTTACAACGGCGACAAGACAAGCCGTGAAAATGGCAGCGTTGGCGGTCAGATGGTTAAGAAAATGATTTCTGCATACGAGCAGTCAATGAAGTAATCATTTTTTATGAAGACAAAAATCCCGAAGGAATTTCCTTCGGGATTTTTGTTATTTATGATAGAGTTTTTTGATTTCATATTTTGCTTCGCAGCTTACATTTATGCCGAGGCGCTTTAATATCTTTTGATCTTCCTCGCTTATGATTACGCTGAAGTGAGCATTGCTACCGCGGAGGTTTGCAAGCTGTTCCTTTGCAGTATTTGCAATAGGATTAGTAAGTGCTGAAACTGTAAGGGACATTAAAACCTCGTCAGTATGAAGACGGGGGTTGCGATGCTTAAGATAGTTTGTTTTAAGCTCGCAAATAGGTTCCAATACCTCCGCCGAGATGAGGAGTATTTCATCATCAAGTCCTGCGAGGGTTTTAAGCGCGTTAAGAAGAAGCGCCGATGCCGCACCGAGTGTGCTTGAAGTTTTTCCCGTGATGATTGTGCCGTCGGGAAGCTCCAACGCGCCTGCGGGTGCGCCTGTTTCCTCCTCCTTCTTGAGAGCCGCTTTTACAAGGGGGCACTTGTCAGGAGTGAGTCCTGTCTGATTCATAAGAAGCTCAAGCTTCATCAAATCAGAGCCGTCGCTTAAAAGCTTAAGCTTATTAACCTTGGCACTGTAATATCTACGGAGAATTTCCATTTTTGACGCGTCACAGCAAAACTTATCATCAATTATACAGTTACCAGCCATATTTACGCCCATATCGGTCGGCGAATTATACGGCGAGGTTCCCTGAATAAGTTCAAACATTGCGTTCAAAACGGGGAAAATTTCAACATCGCGGTTATAGTTAACGGCGGTTTCGCCGTACGCTTCCAAATGGAAGGGGTCAATCATATTAACATCGTTAAGGTCAGCCGTAGCCGCTTCATAAGCAAGGTTTACGGGGTGCTTAAGCGGAAGATTCCATATCGGGAATGTTTCAAACTTCGCATAGCCTGCGGTAACGCCACGCTTATGATGATGATAAAGCTGACTGAGGCAGGTTGCCATTTTTCCGCTACCGGGACCGGGAGCAGTAACAACGACGAGCGAGCGTGTTGTTTCGATATATTCATTCTTTCCGAGTCCTTCATCGCTTACAATATGCTTAACATCGGAAGGATAACCCGCGATTGAATAGTGCTTGTAGCACTTTATACCAAGTTCTGAAAGCTGATTGAAGAATGCGTTCGCGCTTGCCTGACCGTCGTAACGGGTAAGAACAACACTTCCTACATAAAGCTCAAGTTCGCGGAAGGTATCTATAAGACGGAGAACATCCTCATCATAAGTTATGCCGAGATCGCCGCGTCTTTTGTTCGCTTCAATATCAGCAGCATTTATTGTGATTACGATTTCAACCTCGTCCTTAAGCTGCTGAAGCATTTTCATTTTGCTGTCAGGGGCAAAGCCCGGAAGAACGCGAGATGCGTGGTAATCGTCAAACAGCTTTCCGCCAAATTCAAGATAAAGCTTACCACCAAACTGGGCGATGCGCTTTCTTATCTGCTCGGACTGGGTTGTAAGATATTTTTGATTGTCAAAGCCAATTTTACTCATTACCTTCTCACCTCGTTTCAAGAATACAAAAGATAGTATATCACAGTTTTTTGCAAGATTAAAGTATAATTTTAAAAATTTTTTGTTTTTTCTCTTTGACACTCAATATAACAAGTGATATAATAGCGTTGTTTATGAAAAAGCTGATTTTAAGAGGGTTTGTTATGTTTAAAATATTTTCATTTACCTTTTCTTCGATGCTTGTAATTTTTACATACATTGTAGTTGGTTATATTCTTAACAAGAAGAAAATCGTTCCCGAAAACACCTCGAGGACGCTTTCAAGACTTGAAAACTATGTTTTTTTGCCCGCGCTTGTTATAAACACATTTTCTTCTCGCTGTACTCCCCAGTCGCTTAAGGAGAATTATTCTTTCCTTTTATATAGTGCGCTCGCGCTTTGTTGTGCGATTATAATTACTTTTTTGATTTCAAGATTTTTTGCGAAAAAAGGCACTTATGAAATTAACATTTATAAGTATTCATTGACGGTTGCAAACTTCGGCTTTGTAGGAAATGCGCTTATCCCCCTTCTTTTCCCCGATAATGCGTGGGAAATGCTTTATCAGTATATGTTTTTCAATATACCGCTGCAGATGATTGTATATACCTGGGGTATTTCAATTCTTATCCCCAAGAGTGAGGAAAAGAAATCTCCGTTTGCAAATCTTAACAATCCAATCGCATATTCAATTCTGATTGGCATAATTTTCGGAATAACGGGCGCGACAAAATATGTTCCCGAATTTATTATGAAGGCTCTTTCAACACTTGCGTCGTGTATGTCCCCTGTCGCTATGGTTCTTACAGGCT
>JAZRFX010000021.1:0-3282 GCA_045643845.1 Clostridia bacterium
TATTGATTTTTTATATTAAATATGCTAAACTTTAAACAAGCACTGTCCGTTTTATCACCCACTAAACTTGATAAAATGAGTATAATGAATCAATTATATCAGTTTTGGGAGGTAAAAACTATGAAAAAATACCCTATCGGCTTTGGCGCAAATTTTGAAAAAGAACCTGAAAACAGCACTCCTATGGAAGTTTGCAAAGGCGTTATAGAACCCAGAAAATCCATCGTGCAGGTGTATTTTCCCCATCGCGATATGGCGTGGGCATATTATAACGACAGCTTCGATTTGAAGGTAGGCGACCTTGTCTATGTCGAAGGCAAGCTTGAAGGCTATCGCGGACGGGTTGCAGAGGTTAATTATTCCTTCAAAATCAAACTTTCCGAGTACAAAAAGGTCATCGCCGTAGTCGATACAAATGTAAAAGGCGATTTCTACCTTGCAGGCTCGCACTTTGTCAGCTTTGACAAAAGCGCAATTCCTTTTGGGAAAGTCCGCACCTGGTTCAATGCACCCGAGGAAGAGGAATACGAATTCGGCAATGACGAAAACGCATCATTCCCGCTCAACGATTTGTCGAAAATGAAAATTTCTCCCAGTGCAGCAGCTAACGGACACGACTATTATATGGAAAACAGGGTTTGCTATATTGAATTGGACGGCACCCGTGGTCGTGCGATTGTGGAAGGTAGTGAAAATTATGAAATCGAATTTGACTACATAGAGGGCGAAATCTCAAACCTCAAATGCTCTTGTTTCTGCAGTGGTGCCTGCAAACACGAATTTGCTACAATGCTTCAGCTTAAGGAGTCCCTTGAACTCATAACCGAAAATTATGAAGATGAATATAAAGGATACTTTGCAATAATCGGCAAAGGCGTGTTTATGAATACGGTTATGAATAAAAAGGTATCAGGAAAAATCAGTCTGGAGGTATAAGTTATGTTCCGGATAATATGTATTTTTATTTTCCCGTTTGCAGTATTGTATGAGTTATTAAAAACACAAAGTGATAACAGGAGAAATGAATATGTTGTTTATTGACTGGGATATGAATGGTAAAATTGACTGGCAAGACGAACTTTTGGAGTATGAACTTTTCAATGCATGGGTGAAAAGTGAAAAGAAAGAAGAAAACAAAAGTGAAAATATGTTTGATTGGGATGACGACCTTTTTGAAGAGATGGATGAAGAGTAAAACGGAGGAACAGAAATGAAACTGTCACATCAGAAACTGAAGCTGATGTATCTTGCAAAGATACTGATGGAAAAAACCGACGAGGAGCACACAATAACCGTTCCCGAAATGATTGCCGAACTGAATAAGCTCGGCATTTCCGCCGAGCGCAAGAGTATATATGACGACCTTGAATACCTGCAGTTGTTCGGATTTGACATTTGCTCCAACAAGACGCGCACCACGAATTACTACATTGCAAGTCGTGAATTTGAACTTCCCGAGCTTAAGCTTCTGGTGGACAGCGTTCAGGCGTCGAAATTCATTACAAGCAAAAAAAGTATGGAGCTTATCTCAAAAATTGAAAAGCTGACAAGTCATGAAAACGCGCGAAAACTTCAAAGGCAGGTTTTCATAACTAACCGCGTAAAGGCATTGAACGAACAAATTTACTACAATGTCGATAAAATTCACGACGCTATTGCGGAGAATAAGCAGATAACCTTCAAATATTTTGATATAGATGTAAATAAGAAGAAGGTCTATCGAAAAGACGGGGCATTATATACCGAGTCGCCCGAGGCGCACTCTTGGGATGATGAGAATTATTACCTCTTCACATACAAGGAAAAGTACGACAAATATACCCACTACCGCGTTGATAAAATGGAATCAATCGAGCTTTGCGAGGAAGATAGGGTTTTGCCTGATAAATCTTTTGATTTGTCCGCATATTCCAAAACAATGTTCCAGATGTTCAGCGGCGAAGAAACCGATGTATCAATCGAATTTGAAAACAAGCTTGTCGGGGTTGTGTACGACCGCTACGGGACGGATATCCCGATTATAAAAAGCGACGAGGAGCATTTCATATGCCGTGTTCGTGTGGCAGTAAGTCCGCACTTCTTATCGTGGGTAATGAGCTTTGGCAAACAGGCGAAAATTATTTCTCCCGACTATGTCGCCGAGGAAATGTACCAGCTCGCCCGAGATATAACAAAAATTTACGAGGAATAAAATATTCGCACAAATTAAAAACCGATGGAAATTCAGTCCCATCGGTTTTAATGTTACCCATTTATTATAAGTGCGATCAGTTCAACATCTTCGCCACTTTCGTTTTTAATGCTGTGGCCTGTGCCTGGGGGAGTGATTGTAACATCGCCTGCGCTGACCTTGACAACTGTGCCGTTGTCGTCATACATTGCAGTTCCTTTTAATATGTAGAAAAGCTCGCTTTCATTTTCGTGCATATGGAAACCTATTCCGCAACCGCTTTTAAGAGTAATCTTGCCGAAAAGTCTGCCGTTGCCGTTAAGCTCCTCCGCGCTTACGAAGCTGTTGATAATAACTGTGCCGTCGCCACCGCGCATATTTTCGCGCATTTCAATTTTTGTATTTTCTGATTTTCTTATCATAGTATTTACCCCTCTTGAATTTATGATAAAATAATTATATAATATATGAGAAGACTTTTCAAGTGATTAAGGTGATATTATGAATTTGAATTTTTTTGATCCGACAAGGGTTATAACGGGAAAAGATTGCATCAAAAATAATTCCGATATATTTTCAAAATTCGGGAAAAAGTGCCTGATAGTAACGGGAAAAACCTCCGCGAAAAAATCGGGCGCGCTTGACGATGTTACATCCGCCCTTGAAAAATGCGATATAGAATACACCATATTTGATGGCATAGAGCAAAATCCCACATTTGAATCGTGCGTGAAGGCGTCCGAGAAGGCGCGGGAAAACGGCGCGCAGTTCATCGTCGGTATCGGTGGTGGCTCTCCGATTGACGCGGCGAAGGCGATTGCGGTGCTTACCACAAGCCCGAATCTTTCCGCGGAAGATTTTTACGGACTTAAATGGAAGGCTGACCCCATTCCCGTAATCGCGGTAGGGACAACGGCGGGAACGGGCAGCGAAGTAACGGCAGTTGCAGTTATAACTGCTCCCGACGGAATGAAAAAGAGCATCAAAGCGCCGACCACCTACCCCGCAGTAGCGTTTGGCGATACGACCTATACGCTCTCTCTTTCTCCGCAGTTTACACGCTCGACGGCACTTGATGCTCTTAGCCATTGTGTTGAAAGCTTTTTTAACCG
>JAZRFX010000022.1:0-2462 GCA_045643845.1 Clostridia bacterium
TACCGCGAAAAGCACAAGGTTTAAAATAATCCCCATAATTCCGCATATGTATCCGTAAATACTACGAACCTTTTTCGCGTCGTAATCTTCCTTTATAAACTTTTTAAGTAGAAATGATACCATAAAATCACCTCGGGTCAGTATTTGGAAGTACAGACTTGTCTTCTTTGGCCTATGCGCTTCTTTTTTTCTATCAATCGCATAACCCTTGGTCTGTTATACCTTTGGATAACGATGAACTGTGCATCGAAAAGCATTGCGATAATTGCAGTTGTGATGAAAATCCAGGCTTCTCCCCAGATGAGTGAAAACAAAATACTTACAAGAGAAATAATCTCGTTCACCCAATGGTCAAGCTCGGATTTTGTCATAACGGCGGCGATTTCCTCGAAGGAATGTGCCTTCAGCGAAAATGCCTCGGGGTTGTATGTAAGCGCCTTGTCCTTCCATTTTTCTACCGCAAGGATTTTATAAAGGCGCTTTTCAAATTTCTTTTCGCAAAACCATATGTTGTTGTGGTTGGGACTAAAAAGCTTTGTAACATTTCCAAGCAGGATTCTGCCCCAAAAATGATAAACTATCATAAACGAAGCGACACCTGCCCACAACACAGCACCGCTGTCCGTTTTTCCGCCGTAGTAAAGGGAAAAACAGACCGCGCAGGTAAGCAAAGTTATAAAAATTACAATATACATAAAAAGCGCAGGACCGCTGATTTTTTGTTTTTTCATTGTTTATAGTCCTTTCGGGATGGAGCGATATGTTTTTTTGTTGCCATTTTCATATTGTTTTTTCTTCCTTTAATTTTACAAACAACACTTATCAATGTCATTAGCGCGATAAAGACAGTGCAAAATTGTATTCCAGCTTCTATCATACCTAACGCCTCAAAATCAGAAGGATTGATCTTATAGTATAACAACACGTAAAGCCAAATGCTTGCCACACTTGAAACAAGCATCAGTAAATTCCAACCTAAAAATGGAGCAATCCTTTCTGAATAGTCATAATTAAATATGTTAATTAAAAGTTGGAGAACAGGAAAAAACAATAATGGTCCCAAGGCAAATTTGTAAAAAAGGAAACACAGAAAAAAGGGAAGGGTATTCAGCAGTGCCAGCATATATTTTTTCATCACTCTATTCCTTTCTGCATATTTTTCTCCTTTGTCGATATACACGCAAGAGATTTATATAGTGGAATCTGCTCGCACCATAAGAACGACAGATTCAAGTGTTGTTTGGTTAACCCAACCTATTCCTTGTTGCAATCGGGGCACTTGATGTATTTGGGGTTGTCAATTACAGCTCCATCACTGATGATTTTAATTCCTTTAGCTTCATACACTTTTTCGCAACCAAACTTATGATAAGTGTTATGTAAGGCTCCCTCATCTGCAATTACAAGTCGGGTATTTTCGGCATACCAGTCGAGACATTCAGCCTTGTATTCAAGGTCGCCGATTTTTGCTTGCAAATCGCCAATTTCTTCGCAAAGATTGGAATTGTCTTCGCTGTAAAGGGTATAGTTCTTATAAGTACCCCACGCAAAGGATGTTATTATCAAAGTAATCATAATTATTGCAAACAACAAGTATTGAGTTATCTTTAGCTTATAGCGGAGTTTTTCTACCTGTGAAAAACTCTTTTTGGGAGTTGTAAACAATTTTAAGTCTTCAATCTTTTCTTCGATTTTTTCGATTTTTTTCTCATATCTGTTTTTTGCTTTTAAGTCTACCGATTGAGCAATACGCGTTTTCAACCCGTCAGCAAAGATTGTTAATTTTTCAATGCGTTTGGTCGCGTTTATGCGTCTTATAATGGCGAATATTATATACGATATAATAAGAAAAACAAAAAATATGTTAATCAAGTCAAAAATTAAATATGAGGATATGCTGACAAATGGTAAATGCATCATTATGATATTTTCCCCTTTCGTAAATCTTCTTCATTAAGTTCGATTGTTACATAGTCATCAGGTTTCATTTGGGTCAAAAGTACTACGCTTTCAACATGGCTCGTGTGCGGGAACTGATCAAAAACATGCGCTTCTTTAAGAGTATATCCGCGGCTTGCGAGGAATTTTGCGTCGCGTGCCATTGTTGCGCAGTCGCAGGAAACATAAACAATTTTCGAAGGCGACATATCGGCAATTGAGGAAAGAAGGCTCTCCTCGCACCCTTTTCGTGGCGGGTCAAGGACAACGGTGTCGGCGATTTTGCCCTCCTTAATCAATTCGGGGGCAACCTCCTCCGCCTTTCCGCAGTAAAACTGTGCGTTTTCAATATTGTTGAGCCTTGCATTTTCCTTTGCGTTTTCAACTGCATCGGGGATAATTTCGATACCGATAACCTCTTTCGCTTTCTTTGCGAGGAAAAGGCTGATGCTACCCGTACCGCAGTAAAGGTCGTAAACTGTTTCTTCGCCACGGGGATTTGCAAGCTCGAGCGCCTTTTCATA
>JAZRFX010000023.1:0-4163 GCA_045643845.1 Clostridia bacterium
TCATCTGCACGCCGTTTTTAACTTCTTCACGGAGGCGTTTTTCAGCAATTTGTGCAATCTTTTCATCGTCATACTTTTCGCCGATGAGAGCAAGCTCTTCTTCAACCTGCTTGCGAATCTTCTGACGGCTGATATCAACAAAGGGAGCAAGGTGTGTGAGCGAAATACTTTGTCCGCCGTACTGACACGAAGCAACCTGCGCGATAATCTGCGTAGAAATATTACAAGCTGTTGAGAAGCTGTGAGGCTTTTCAATCATAGTTCCGCTGATTACTGTGCCGTTCTGAAGCATATCTTCAAGGTTTACAAGGTCGCAGTTGTGCATATGCTGCGCAAAATAGTCAGCATCGTGGAAATGAATAATACCCTGCTCGTGCGCAGAAACGATGTCGGGAGCAAGAAGGATTCTCTTTGTGATATCCTTACTAACCTCGCCTGCCATATAGTCACGCTGAACGCTGTTAACTGTAGGATTCTTGTTTGAATTTTCCTGCTTAACTTCTTCGTTATTACATTCGATAAGGCTCAAAATCTGTTCATCAGTCGTGTTTGACTTACGAACAAGAGCACGATTATAACGATATGTAATATATCTGCGGGCAACATCGAATGCACGCTGATTCATAATCTGGTCCTCGACCATATCCTGAATTTCTTCCACGCTGAGTGAACGGTTCATATTTGCAGCGGCGCTTTCAACATCTTCCGCGATACGCTTAATCTGAATAGCACTCATACGGCTACTGGGAACAACGCTTTCGTTTGCTTTGGTAACGGCGATAACTATTTTTTCAGCATCAAATGTTACTTCAGCACCACTTCTTTTGATTATTTTCATGGTTTTCCCTCCAAATTGTTATTTTAAAAATCGTGTACCCTAATTATAACAACATATAGTTGCAATGTCAATAGGAAATAACAATATATTGGTGTTTTTTAGTATTTTTATAAAAATGCCGATTTTTGCCTATATATAGGGGTTTTCGGGGCTTTTTGCCCCCTCTTGTAACATAAACTTAACAATACAAAGCACAATATCTTGTGGATTTCAAGCACAAAATATACTTTCTGTACATATTTTTTCAAAAATTTATTTACTAATCGCATTTTATATAGTATAATAAAGGAAAGAAGAGGAAATCTCTTCTCAAAATTACCGGCGAAGTCGGTATATATAGTACCTCTTTCCCGGTAGTTAAAACCAAATCAAGGAGGATCATATATGAAGACTAACATCTATTCTAGAAAAGTTGAACTTGGTAATGAGAAGAAGGAAATGCTCATCAAGAAAATCGACAAGCTGGGCAAGTTCTTCAATGACGAGGCCTCCGCTGACATTGTGGTAAGCGAGCAAAAGGACAAGATGATTGTCGAAGTTACAATACGCACAGCTGATATGATTTACCGCGCAGAAGAACGCAACGAGGAAATCTATAACGCTGCGGACGATATTGTCGATTCGATTACACGCCAGATAAGAAAGAATAAAACACGCCTTGCGAAAAAGCTCCGTGACGGCGTTTCAAAGGATTTTGAATTTTTCACCGATATTTCCAAAGATGATGAGGATGAGGCTGAAATCAAAATAGTAAAAACCAAGACGCATCAGGTTAAGCCGATGAGCGCGGAAGAAGCTGTTTTGCAAATGAATCTTTTGGGACATTCTTTCTACATTTTCAAAAATGCACAAACCAACACCACGGATATTGTTTACCGCAGAAAAGACGGTAACTACGGACTTATTGAAACAAACTGATGATAAATATAAGAGAAGCAATTATTGTTGAAGGAAAATACGACAAAATGCGACTTGAAAGCATTTGCTCCTCGCCCATTTTTACGACGGAGGGATTTCGTGTTTTTAACGACAAGGAAAAACGCAATTTTTTAAAAAAGCTTGCAAAAGAGCGCGGAATACTGATTCTTACCGATTCGGACAGGGCAGGCTTTATGATTCGCAATCACATTAAATCCTTTATTGATGAGGGCGAAATAAAGCAGGCATACATCCCCGAAATATTCGGCAAGGAGAAAAGAAAAGCTGTAGGCTCTAAAGAGGGCAAGCTCGGGGTTGAAGGAATTTCCGAGGAAATTCTTTCCGAGATTCTTTCAAAATATGCAAGCAGCGAAGTTTTTAAGGACAAAATAACAAAAACCGATTTATACGATGCACACCTTTACGGCGGCGCGCAATGTGCCGCCGCGCGTGCGTCTTTATGCAGGGAGCTCGGTATTCCCACGGGCATTTCTACAAATGCTCTTGTGGATGCGCTCAACGCTCTTATTACAAAGGAAGATTTTTTATGCATGACAACATCACCCCAGAACTTCACAAAAGCCACCGAGATAGAGTAAAGGAAAAATTCCTGAAGGAAGGATTCGACGCCTTTACCGACTATGAAGTTCTCGAAATGGTGCTTTACTACGCAATCCCGCAGGGAGATGTGAATCCCATCGCACATATGCTTCTTGACAAGTTTTTAACGCCGAGCGCGGTATTTAATGCGTCGGTTGAGGAGCTTTGTGAGGTAAAGGGAATCAAAAAGCACTCGGCAACACTTATTAAGATGGTTCCCGCTCTTGCGCAGTATTACACTTCACTTTCTGCGCGGGATAAAAAATTCATACAGACCTCGCAGGATGCAGGTCAGTTTGTATGCAGTATGATAGGCTGTGAAAAGCGCGAGGTTTTCGCGGTATTATGCCTTGATACGCAAAGGCGCGTTCTCGCCTTTGAGGTTCTTGATGAAGGGACTGTATCGCAGGCAAATGTTCATCCGCGAAAGGTTGTGGCGTGCGCGCTCAAGCATAATGCTTCGGCAGTTATCCTGGCGCATAACCATCCGTCGTCGGGCGCGTATGCGTCGGAAAATGACAGGATGCTGACAGCACAGCTTTGCAATATATTAGAAGGAATGGATATCGAAGTAATTGACCATATTATTTCCGTATCCACTGAAAAATTTGTTAGTATGGCAGACAGTGGTCTTATGCCAAATTGAAAGGATTGATAAATTATGACACTCGAAAATTTACAAAAAGATATGATTGCCGCAATGAAGGCCGGCGAAAAGGTAAGAAAGGGCGTTATTTCCTCTCTTATCGCGGCTGTTAAGAAGTACGCAATTGACAATGGTACACGCGACAATATCACCGAAGAAATCACCGATATGGTAATTCTTAAGGAGCTTAAGTCCGCAAAGGAGCAGCTCGACACCTGCCCTGCCGAAAGAGAAGATCTTATCGCGGAATACACCACAAACTATGAAATCATCAAGGAGTATGCTCCTGCACAGATGGGCGAAGAAGAAATCAAGGCACTCCTTCTTGAAAAGTACGCTGATGTAATCGCTACAAAGAACAAGGGTATGATAATGAAAACCGTTATGGCGGAGCTTAAGGGCAAGGCTGACGGTAAAGTAATCAACAAGGTTGTAGCCGACCTTTGCTAAGGAAACTTACCGAAAAAACGCAGTAGCAAATTTTTGCTACTGCAAATTTATATGGTGAAATTATGTTAAATATTGAAAAGTCACTTACTCCCCGACTTCGTATGATTGCCTCTCTCGTGCCAGAGTGCGAGTCGCTGTGCGACATCGGAACGGACCACGCATATGTGGCAATTTATCTTGCGAAAAAAGGGATTGCAAAAAAAATAATAGCGGCTGACATAAAAAAAGGTCCTCTTATGCAGGCGGAGAAAAACATTTCCCTTTTCGAAGTTTCGGACAAGGTGGAAACGCGCCTTTCAAACGGTTTCGAGAAAATCGGCGAAGGCGAGGTTGATTGCGCCATAATTGCAGGAATGGGCGGCGAAACCATTGCCGAAATTCTTGAAAACGAAAAAGGGTGCAAATATTTCGTACTGCAAATGCAGACGGGGCATTACCACCTCCGCGAATATCTTATGAAAAACGGATATATCATTTGCGACGAGGCAGTATGCCGAGAAGAACGAAAGATGTACACTGCGCTTCTTGCTATGCGTGGAGAAGAAAAAGAGCTTTCCGATGCGGAAAAGGAAATCGGGCCTGTATTGATAGAAAAAAGGCCGCCTCTTTTCTATGATTATATCAGGTACAGACTTTACGAAATAGATACTATCCTTAAAAATATGAAGGATAGTACAAGCGACAAAAAAGAGTATATTCTTTCGCTTAAGA
>JAZRFX010000024.1:0-8002 GCA_045643845.1 Clostridia bacterium
ATTCTCCTCCGCCAAGATGGGAAGACCTGCACTAACCCTGCCGATAACGGGAACTTCAAGATATTCCTTCTCCATCGAAGAAATATTAGTCGGCACATTTGCAAGACGAAGTCCGCGCGAACTGCCACTTTCTTTTATAATATGTCCTGCTTTTTCAAGCCTTTTCAGATAACCGTGAACAGTCGCGGGGGAGTTGAGCCCGACAGCCTCACAAATTTCGCGGACTGTGGGGGGATAACCCTTTTCCGACACCTGTTTTTCTATGAAATTAAGTATCTGCTGCTGCTTGTCAATATTAGCCGCCACTTAAATCCCTCCTTCATATAAAAGCATTATAACACATAAAAAACAAAAAATCAAACATTTGTTCGCAAAAAATAAAAAATTTTTTGAAAAAGCGCAAAAAGGAATAGTTCTTGACTTATTTTGCATAACTTGGTATTATATTATTAGAAAAGTGTGCAAAGGAAGTGTTAAAATGACAAGTGAAAACGAAACAAAAGTAACTGAAAACAGCACAGAAACAATCACAGAAGAAATTGTTGAAAAAGCGGAAACCGCTGAAAATAAAACTGAAGAAACCGTAGTAAAAGAGGAAAAAACAACGCAGGAGGAATTCATTTCCGAATTTGCTCCTGAGCCTATAAAAATACCCAATTACAACAAGGAAAGAGAAATGCGTAAAAGGGTAAAAATGAAGGAAAAAAATAAAAAGGCAAGAAGTAAAAAGAGCAGGAAAAGAAGAAAGCTCATAAAGAAAATTCTTGTCGCGGTAAGAAGCGTTATCTTGTTTATGCTCCTTCTCGTATTGACTACAGCGACAGTTTCAACTCTTTATGTCAAGATGAATACTTCCGAGTATTCAGTAAGAAAGGCAGTCCGCGATGCAGAGCCTGAAACATTTATCGTCGGGGATATGAAATCTCCCTGTAAAATAAACCTTCGTGAAAGCTCCAAAAAGGCGAGCATTGCGGACATACTGCGCGATAACTCTATGCTTGTTGTGACCTACGCTGAAATAGAAGGCGCGGTTAAGAGATCTACATATCCCGATTTTGTGGCAGGCGTTGCTCACGATATTATGAATTTCTACATCTACGGAACAGCGTATGAAGGCGTTGCAAAGGAAGATATTGAAGAAGTACTTCTCAAGAACGCAACACACATAAACATCGTTACCGATAGAGAAATCGGCGAAACAGCCAGCGCGGATATTGCATCATATATGATGAAGTCCGAGGAGCTTAAGAGCCTCAATCCGTATAAGATTGCAAATCAAAAGCCTGCGCAGTATACGAAAGTAACATCGATACTTTTCTCAACAATGTCACTTATTTGCTTTGTAATAGCACTTTTGCTCTTTATGGTTGTAACTATAATGCTTTGCAAGGGCTATGCGTACAAGCTTATCGGTTGGGCAGCAGTTCTTGCAGGTGCACTTTGTGGCGCTTGGGGAGCGTTCTTTAAACCCGCGTTTGCTCCGACAGGCGAATTTGTAAAATCAGTGCTTGACGCCATTACAAAGAGCCTTAACGCGAGCGCACTCTTGTTCGGCGGCGTGACAATCCTTGTAGGTGTTCTCATTATGCTTGTGGGAAGCGCAATCAAGGATGATGACGAAGACGAGGAAGAATATATTGAGGAAATCGAACAGGTTTCAACAGCACAGTAAAATTAAAAGGCAAGCCGTTGGCTTGCCTTTTTGATAACAGGGAATGATAAAATGATTATACCGATTTTTGTTCCGCACGAGGGTTGTCCCAACGACTGCGCCTTTTGTAATCAGCGTACAATCAGCGGAAAGGAAAGCGCACCCGATATAGTAGAGGCGCGCCGTACAATTGAAAAATACCTTGAAAGCGGAAAAGCCGACCAGATTGCCTTTTTCGGCGGCAGCTTCACAGGGATAGATGTCAAAAAACAAAACGAATATCTCTCGCTCGCCGAAGAATATATCAAAAGGGGCGATGTAGGAAGCATCCGTCTTTCGACACGACCTGACTATATCGATAATGAAACCGTGAAAAGGCTTATGTCCTACGGAGTAAAAAATATCGAGCTCGGCGCACAGTCAATGGACGGGGAGGTTCTTTTGAAATCAAAACGCGGACATAGCGCAGAGGATGTTGAAGCAGCCGCGGAAATAATCACAAAAAGTGGCGCAGTATTAGGTCTTCAGATGATGACGGGACTTCCTTCCGACAGCGAAGAAAAGTGCCTTTATACAGCGAAAAGATTTAAAGAACTCGGCGCGAAGGAAACAAGGATTTACCCGACGGTAGTGCTCCGTGGAACGCTCCTTGAAAAAATGTATGAGGGTGGGGAATATATCCCGCAGACCATCGAGCAGGCGGTGGAAATTTCCGCAAAGCTATACCGCTATTTTAAGGATAACGATATAGAAATCCTCCGCATAGGTCTTCCCGACAGTCTGGAGCTTAAAGAAAATTATATAGCAGGGGCGTATCATCCCTCCTTGGGCGAAATGGTTATAAGCCGCGATGTGCGAAACCGCCTTGAAAAAGAAATAAATGGGGACACCGATATCCTCGTAAATCCCCGCTTTATTTCAAAGTTCAATGGCAATAAAAGATGCAATATTGAATACTTCAACCAAAAGGGAATAAAACTGAATATCATCCCCGACGAAAATATTGAAGAATACGAAATCCGCAGGTAAATTACCTGCGGATTTTTTCAGGGTAAAATCCTGACAGTTGTTCCCACAACCGTAATATCAAAGAGCGCCTCGATATCCTCGTTGTACATCCTTATACATCCGTTCGATGCGGCTGTGCCGATTGATGCAGGGTTGTTAGTGCCGTGAATACCATACCCCTTCGCTGAAAGTCCCAGCCACCTTGTACCATACGGACCACCTGGGTCAATTTCTTTATTTATGACCTCAAAAACACCAATGGGAGTAGGCGTTTCGGGCTTCCCCGTCGCTACAATATATTCGCGGAAAATACTGCCGTTTTTGTAAACCGTCAGCCTTTTTGCGCCGACATTGACGATAATCTCAATCGGCGAAGGAGCAAGCGGAATACATATTATCTGCCCGACGGCAAGGCGTCTGGGGTTAATGTCAGGATTGATTCTTAAAATCTCACTCACGCTGACGCCGAAGGAAGACGCAATCGTGCGAAGCGTATCTCCGCGGCGGATAACATAGAAATTTCGCGTCGGGCAAAGTGGCGGCTCGATAAATCTTTCCGCGATGCATATCCTTTGCCCCGTTTCAAGATTATACGGGTCAATATCGGGATTTGCCGCAAGGAGCGCCTCGACGCTCGTACCAAACCGAAGCGCAATTGACAAAAGCGTGTCGCCGTCATTTATATTGTAGGGAAGCGTGCCGAGCGGACACGAAACCGCCTGCGGTGTCGCGGAAATAACACATATCCGCTCGCCGACGGGGAGATTATTCTCGTCAAGCCTCGGATTTAAACGCAGTATATTTTCGGGAGTAGTGTCAAATTTTTCCGCAATGGTAAAAAGCGTGTCGCCATCTTTTATAATATAAAACTGACCGCATCCCGTCATACGATTTCCACCCCCGTACCAATGCTCACAAGGTTAAAAACCTTATCCATATCATTGTCTGCAAGAAGGATATCTCTTTCCGAACGCTTTGCCGAGCGCGACGAAATCGCAATATCGGGAACAAGGGTATTAAGACGCTTTTTCCCGCCGAAGGATGTGTCAATTTGCTTTTGAATAACCTGCGACGAAAAATCGCGGAGGGTATTGGTGCACGGGAATGCTACCTCCTCGCCACTTTTGTATTTGAGTGTAAGATTATCTTTATCTATCCGTATGCACAATTTCGGCGGAGCAAGAGGGATGCAAAGAATCATCCCATCGTAAAGATTATCGGGATCAATGCCGATATTTGAATAAATAATCTGCGCACTCCGAACACCGAAATAATCCGCGATTGAATCTATGCTGTCGCCGTTTTGAACGACATAGTAATTACTCGTCCTGCAGGTCGGGAAATACTGAAACGGCTCGGGAATACAAAGCGTATCGCCGATATTAAGTACATTTATATCTTTTATTGAATTAAGCTCGGCAAGGCGCGACACACTTGTTTCAAACCTTTTCGCAAGTAAGTAGAGCGTATCTCCCTCACGCACCGTGTAGGGAAAACTCCCCGAAGGACAGTTCCAATCAATATTACAGCTCATAAAAAAATCACCTCACGACTATTATATGCGTGAGGTGAAGTTATTTGTTAATCAATAAAAGGTAGCGAGCTCCTGCTCGGGAGCGGAGGTGATTGCCGTTTCTTCAATATGAAGCACGGGACCTTTTCCTTTATAGAATTTGCAGTACTCAATCTTGATTGTGCCCGTAACCATAATCCAGTCGCGGCTTTTTATATTATGCTTTTTATCCATAATGCACACAATCGGGCTGTACTCAACATCGTCAATACAGCAGGTCATAATATGTCTGCCTGCGACGAATGTGTTGTCGGGCATCCTGTTGTCATACGCACAAATCGCGCGGAACTTGACCTTTTTGCCTTCATACTTGTCAGTTTCTTCAATAAGGTCGCGGTACCAAAGTGCGTAATCGCGGTCCTCAATTTTGATAAGCGGAGCATCAATGTCAAAAGGAAGTGGATCTTCAATATCGTCATACTCAACCGTTCCGTCGGGGTATTCATAAGCTATATCGGCGCGTCTTGAAATACCGCGCACAATCTTGTGAAGCTCCATTTTGTCGATATCTTTATTCATTCTATTAAAGACTACAAGCTCGCTTATTTTAAGCTTGTCAACAGTCTGGTTGCGCATATTCGCATTGTAGTTTACAAATGTTGTCGCATCGGCAAATGACATACATTGAACAACCTGAAAACCGCGCGGAAGATTCATAAGAAGATTGTCAACCTTCCACATACCATTGTACTCAATGATAACGCGCTCGCAAGAAGTTTCCTTCTGCCAATGCGAGAAAAGCTTCGCGGAAAGTCCGCCTTCCTCCTCAACAGTTTTTACAGTTACATTGCAGCCTGAAAAGATGGAGGGATCGTATTCCTCAATGCCTTCTTCGCAAACAACGAGGAGTGTCTTTTCTCCACTGTTGAAACGCTCGTCACAAAGAGTGTCCTGAATGAATTTTGTCTTTCCCGATTCGAGAAAGCCTAAAAATAAATATACGGGAATTTCTTTCATTTAAATCATCCTTATCTGAAAAGTTCGTCAAGTTTTTCCTTGTCGATTTTTGAACCGATTACACAAATTTTGCCGATGGTACTGCTTGTGCCGATTCGAACATCAGCTTCGCCCGGAACATAGTCGAAATGAAGCCATCCGTCAGTTCCCTTTACAACGCCCTTCGCACGAAGGATAACGCCGTAGCTTACGCTGTCAAGCTGTGAAAGAATGCTTTCGATTTCGGCTTTTTCATAGGTGCGGACAGTTTCCTTACCCCAGGAAGCAAACACATCGTCTGCGTGGTGGTGTCCGTGATGGTCGTGACAACCGCAGGAGCAACCTTCCTCGTGTTCGTGATGATGCTCATGATGATGCTCTCCGCAACCGCAATGTTCATCGTGCTCATGATGATGCTCACCACATTCGCAATGTTCGTGCTCGTGGTGGTGCTCACCACATTCGCAATGCTCGTCATGGTGATGATGTTCGCCACATTCACAATGCTCGTGTTCATGATGATGCTCGTGACAATGACATTCTTCACCGTGCTCGTGATGATGATGCTCATGCTCGTGCTCGAGCTTTTCTATTTCATCCTCAAGCGTATTTATATTTTCCATAACTTCAAGGATTTTTGCGCCGTCAAGCTCGTCCCACACAGTTGTGACAATCTGCGCTTCCTTGTTATGCTCGCGGATAAGCTCCACGCACGCGGAAAGCTTATCATCGGAAAGATTTTCAGTATGACTTAAAATTATGCACGAAGCATTTTCAATCTGGTCGTTATAGAATTCGCCGAAATTCTTCATATACATTTTGCATTTTTTTGCATCGGCAACAACGCAGTAGCTGGTAAGCTTAACAGCGTCACTTGGAACACTTTCAACCGCGCGGGTAACATCGGAAAGCTTGCCTACGCCTGAAGGCTCAATCAAAATTCTGTCGGGGGCAAAATCCTCAAGCACCTTTAAAAGTGCCTTTTCAAAATCGCCTACAAGAGAGCAGCAGATACATCCCGAATTCATTTCGTTAACCTCAATTCCAGCATCCTCCATAAAGGAGCCGTCAACGCCGATTTCGCCGAATTCATTTTCAATAAGAACGAGCTTTTCGCCCTTATATGCCTCTTTTATAAGCTTTTTGATAAGCGTGGTCTTGCCTGCGCCCAAAAAACCTGAAAAAATATCTATCTTTGTCAATTTCAACACTTCCTTGTTTTTTTACTTTAATTATTATAAAACTTTTTTAAATTTAAGTCAACACAAATTGACATAGCAAGCGCCTGTGTGTTAAAATATTTATATTGAAATTTTTAACAATTTACGGTGATATTATGCGATTACAAAAATTCATTGCCGAGTGCGGAATTGCATCAAGGCGAAATGCGGAAAAAATAATAGAAAGCGGCAGAGTGCGTGTCAACGGCGAACTTGTTGATTTTATGGGCTGTGTCATCGATCCCGAGCGCGATGTCGTGGAAATTGACGGACGCGTTATAAAGACGGAAACTAAAAAGCATTATATAATGCTCCACAAACCCAAAAACTATGTCACGACCGTTTCCGACGATTTAGGCAGACCGACCGTAATGGAGCTTGTCCGCGATATAAGTGCGCGCATTTACCCTGTAGGCAGACTTGACTTTGACACGACGGGACTTCTTATTATGACAAACGACGGCGATTTTGCCAATATCCTTACACATCCCAAGCACGATGTTAATAAAACATACATCGCAAGGATAGACAGACCTCTTTCGGAGGAGGAGCTTGAAAGGCTTCAGCGCGGTATTGACCTTGACGGCATAAAAACAGCTCCTGCAAAGGCGGAAAATATCAAGCGCCCTCAAAAGGGGTACGAGGTTAAAATCACTATCCACGAGGGACGAAACAGACAGGTTCGAAGAATGCTTGACGCAGTCGGCGTAAATGTTATGAGTCTTAAAAGAATTTCTGTCGGTTCGCTGACTCTCGGCAATCTTCCCGAAGGAAAATGGAGACGCCTTTCCGATGCGGAAATAAACAAATTAAGAGGTAAAGGTAAATGATAAGGGTAACTGTCATTGACGATAAAAGAATTATAGAGTCCGTCTTCACCCCTGCCGAGGGTATGCTTATGGCGTGGGCGCAGGAAAACGAAAAAAATTCAGGCTACTGCATTTTTAAAAAGACGGGAGAAATAGTTGCGGTAATTGACAAGGACAATGTTTTCGAACTTTTAATCCGCGCGACACTCAACTACCTCGATTTAAACGGAGTAGGCATAGGCTTTTCCGAAAATAAAGAGCTTTTCGCGGGCCTTAAAAAACTCGGCTTTATGCAAAAAGAAACCTCTTGCGAGGTTGATATAAAAACCTTTTTCAAACCGTGTTGTAATCATTGAAAAGAGAAAAATCTTATATAAAATAACAAAGGGCATTCGGGGATTATATATAAAAGTTGGCAAAAATATGCGTCCACAATTCTTAAGGACTGCTATTCCCACAAAAGTTGATACGTGCCAAAAAATGTACGTCCCCAAATGGCTCTAGACGGAAACGATTATGAAGCCTGGATGAATTCTTTTAACTAATGGAATATAATGATGGTAATGTGTTCAGAAAATATTAAAGGAGAATTTAAACTATGGAATTTAAAGAATTTTGTACTATCGTTAAGAAGTGGAAGGAAGAAGGGAGAAAACTTATACTCAAAAATCTAAATGGTGATGAAACAGACAAAGTGATTGAATATGAGTTTATAACACCAACATTCAAAAGCGGTACGATAGTATCATTTAAAACTGAACTTTCGCATTCGCATGTGATATGTGAAAAAAACGAAAACAAATTT
>JAZRFX010000025.1:0-5539 GCA_045643845.1 Clostridia bacterium
AATATATAATAAAAAAGCGCATATATTACTTAAAAATATTTTTATCAGAGGTGTATTATGAGTTACAAGGCAGAATACGAAAAATGGCTCGCATCAGACAAGGTTGAAGAATCTGTAAAAGAAGAGCTCCGCGCTCTCGACGAAAAGGAAATCGAGGATCGCTTCTATAAGGAACTCGAATTCGGCACAGCAGGTCTTCGCGGCATTATGGGTGCAGGTACAAATCGTATGAATAACTATGTTGTAAGACAGGTTACTCAGGGACTTGCTTTTGAAATCCTCGAATCAGGCGTAGAAAAGCAGGGCGTAGTTATTGCATTCGACTCCCGTAATAATTCGGATTCATTCGCGCTTGAATGTGCGAAGGTTCTTTGCGCAAACGGCATCAAGACATATCTTTTTGACTCGCTTCGTCCTACTCCCGAACTTTCATTCGCGCTTCGTCATCTGGGTTGTGCCCGTGGTATAGTTATCACTGCAAGCCATAATCCCAAGGAGTATAACGGTTATAAAGTTTATGGCGAAGACGGCGGTCAGCTTCCTCCCGAGGTTGCGGATATGATCGTAGGATATATTGAAAAAACCGACATCTTTGAAGATATAAAAATAACACAGACTCCCGATTACATCGAAATCAGCGAGGATGTTGATAAGGCGTATATCGAGGCTGTTAAGGCACAGTCACTCGGTATTAAAATCCCCGAGGATTTCAAGGTTGTTTACACACCTCTCCACGGTAGCGGAAATAAGCTTGTCCGCCGTGTGCTTGACGAAATCGGTGTGAAAAATGTTTTCGTTGTTCCCGAGCAGGAACAGCCCGACGGAAACTTCCCCACAGTTAAGAGCCCTAATCCCGAAAATGCGGAAGCATTTACTCTCGCAACAGAGTATGCAAAGGCGCAAAATGCGGACATAATCTTCGGCACAGACCCCGACAGCGATAGAATCGGCGTTGTTGTAAAGAAGGCTGACGGCACATTCGCAGTTCTTAACGGAAATCAGACAGGCGCACTTCTTTGCGACTTTATTTTAAGAACAAAGAAGGCCGACGGCACACTTCCCAAGGAAGGCGCAGTTATAAAGACAATCGTTACTACTGAAATGATCCGCGCAATCACCGACAGCTTCGGCGTGGAAACAATCGATGTTCTTACAGGCTTTAAGTTCATCGGCGAAAAGATAAAGGAATTTGAAGCTGAAGGCAAGTTTGACAAGTACCTTTTCGGTCTTGAAGAAAGCTATGGCTACTTAAAGGGTAGTTATGCGCGCGACAAGGATGCCGTTGTGGCTTCTATGCTCGTTGCCGAGCTTGCCGCAGACCTTAAGCTTCAGGGCAAGACTCTCTACGACGGACTTATGGAGCTTTATGAAAAGTATGGCTATTTCCTTGAATCACTTGAAACAAAAACCCTTACAGGTATCGAGGGAGTAGAGCAGATTAAATCCATTATGAAAAAGTTCAGGGAAGAAGCGCTTCCCCTTGAAATTGAAAAGATGCTTGACTATTCAGAAGGCATAGACGGACTTCCCAAGAGCGATGTTCTTAAATACTTCACAAAGGACGGAAGCTGGTTTGCAGTTCGTCCCTCAGGCACCGAGCCGAAGATTAAGTTCTATTTCGGCGTTTGCGGAAAAACTCAGGCAGAAGCACAGTCAAAAATGGATGCTTTCAAGAAAGCGATAATGGCATTTGCTGAATAAAATTTACCCTGCCGCAAGGCAGGGTAATCTATTGGAGAAATTATGAAAATAATAGCACATATAAAATCTCCCTTTTGTGAAAAGTTCGGAATTCCCCGTCAAAGCGGGCTGACCGATATAAAAGGGCAAATAATATTTGAAAAAGAATATCGTGTGCGTGAAGCGTTCCGCGGACTTGAGGACTATTCGCATATCTGGATTTTGTGGAATTTTTCCGAGCATAACGGACAAGAATGGTCGCCGACAGTTCGTCCTCCGCTACTTGGCGGAAACAAGCGTATGGGCGTGTTTGCGACGCGCTCTCCGTTCCGTCCTAACCCGATAGGGCTTTCATGCGTAAGGCTTGAAAAAATCGAATATACGAAAGAATACGGTCCCGTACTGCATATCAGCGGAGCCGACCTGATGGACGGAACGCCGATATATGATATAAAGCCATATCTTCCTTATGCGGATTCATATCCCGACGCGCGCGCAGGCTTTACGGAAAATCTTTCCGAAAGAAAGATTGATGTTAAAAATGAGTCAGAGCTTTTTGAAATTCTTCCCGAAGAAATTAAAAGCGAAATAATAACACTTCTTTCGCATAACCCGACACCATCGTATAAAGGGGAGAGCAAAGCCTACGCAATGAAGTACCGCGATATGGACATATCATTTGAAATAAGAGAAAATATTTTATATATTACGGATATAAAAAATGCCTTGGAGTAATCCAAGGCATTTTCTTATAAATCTTTAGTTAAAACCGATAAGAATTCCGAATAAAACGACTGCGGATCATTTTTGAACGATGCGCATATCTTTTTAGCCATCATTTCATCGCTTACGGATATTGAAACAGAAAACATATCAAAGTTTCCTTCGGAAATTCCAAGTGTTACTAAAAACTCAATATCGTTTACCTTCTGATAGTCAGCCTTTACGCCGAGCGCGTTTTTAAGGTCTTTAATCTTGACCTTTATAGCTTTTAAAAGCCTTTCACGAACAGTCTTGGGAATTCTGTCACTAAAAAATCCAAGCGCCTGACTGCCCTTCTCGGTAAGTGAATAGAACCTATCGTTTCCCTCTACATAATAGGTTACAAGTTCCTCCTCTTCAAGTTCGCCAATCCGATGCTGAAGATCAAAATAATTCACAAAAGGTTCAAGCGAAAGTGTGTCCACGATAAAAGAGTTGGGAACAGGCATTTTGAAGTTGTCAATAATAAAAAGTGCAATTAGCTTCACATCTACTTTTTCGTCAAAGCTGTAATCCACAAAAAACCCTCCCGATAAATAATTATTGCTATTTGCGTCTATGGTGCCTGTCTTCTTCAGGTACAGGAACTTCACCTATAAGCATTTCTTCTTCAAGATTTACAAGCTCGCCGTCCTCGTCAATCATAAGCGAAGGAGTTTCGGTGAAGGACGGGAACGCTCTTATTACAATAAAGTCAACTGCTGCAAGTGTCAGGAATATAACAACAGTTTCAAAGAATAACGCAACTATGAAAACCATAAGGAATGAAGAGAATGATGTAAGCTCAACTCCTGATTTTGAATAGTGCATAATGAATTCGTAAATAGGATACTTGATAAGCACTCTGTTTACAACAGACATCAAAAGAACGTTAACGAATACAGATATAACAAGTCTTACCATGAAAGATTTCACGAGAAGGTCGGTATAGAAGCCGCGGAAACGGGTGCCGAACCATTCGACCTTGTTTCTGTAAAGAATCCAGCCGTGAAGGAAGCCTGCAACAGCCGAGCCTATAATATAACCTACATAAACACCTGTACCTGATGTAATCATTTTAACAACACAGCAAATAGTTACGCTTATGCAAGCGAGCACAGGTCCGTAGTAAAAACCAAGAAGTGCATTTACAATAATATCAAGACCGACTGTGATATCCTGAACTCTTTTTGCGTATACGGAGAATTCAACAGTTCCGGCAACGCCTAAAAGGATGTACACAGCTATAAGAAGGAAAATTACGATGATAGTTGAAGGTGAGCGGAAATGAGAAAGCGAGCTTGCCATCATAGCTTTGCAGTTGGTCCAGTATTCGCTTAACTTGGCTTTTATCATTTCGCCTCGACTTGTAAATTCAACATATTCTTCGTCGAAAAAATCCTCCTCCGTTTCAAAATAGGGGAGCGGAGCCATATCAGGGTCAAACAAGTTTTTATCGTTGTTACTCATAAAAAACTCCATTCTGCCATAAAGGCATAAATATAGATATATATATTATAAGGCATTTTAAACTTATTTTCAATACATTTTTTTAAACTCCTGCTTTTTTACAAATGGAAGAAGCAGGACACATATCACATTTCGGATTTCGTGCCATACAAAGCGCTCTGCCGTGAAGAACGAGGCGATGACAAAAATCGCTATGTAATTCGCGGGGGAGAAGGTTTTCAGTATCCTTTTCAACGCGCACGGGCTCGGTTTCGCGAGTCAGCCCCACACGCTTTAAAATCCTTTTTGCGTGGGTGTCGATAACCATTCCGCCCTTGCCGAAAATATCGCCTAAAACGAGGTTCGCAGTTTTCCTGCCAACTCCTGCCAATGTCAACATATCCTCCATATTATCGGGAACTTCTCCGCCAAAATCGGAAAGGATTCTTTTTGAGCATTCGATAATATTTTTAGCCTTGTTATGATAAAAGCCCGTTGATTTTATGTCCTGTTCAAGCTCCTTCAAATCCGCATTGGCAAACGCTGATATATCGGGATATTTGCGGAATAAATCGTGCGTTACAATATTCACTCTCGCATCGGTGCACTGCGCGGAAAGCATAGTCGCAACCAGAAGCTCGTGCGTGGTGGAATAATTGAGCGAGCATACCGCTTCGGGATAAAGAGTTTCCAATATGTTAAAAAAAGCCTCGGCTCTTTCTTTTTTGCGCATAAAATCACCTCGCTTATATTTTAGCATAAAACACTTGTTTTTAAAAGAAAAACTTTGTATAATAGAGGTAATGATTTTACGAAAGGGAGAGTAGCGATGCGCAGTCCGCTGGCAGATCGAATCCGCCCCCAAAGCCTTGAAGATGTTGTAGGGCAAAAGCATATTTTGTCCGAGGGCAAGATTCTTTACAATATAATACAGAGCGGCGACATCCCAAATATGATTTTCTATGGACCTTCGGGCATAGGAAAGACGACTGTTGCCAATATTGCCGCGCAAAAGGCGGGAAAGCCTTTATACAAGCTTAACGCGACAAATGCGTCCGTTTCCGATATCAAGGCGATGCTTCAGGAAGCGGAAACAATGCTCGGCGCGGACGGGGTAATACTCTACCTTGACGAGATTCAGAATTTCAACAAAAAGCAGCAGCAATCACTGCTTGAATGTATCGAAAACGGCAAGGTAACGCTCATTGCATCAACTACCGAAAATCCGTATTTCTATATATACAACGCGATACTTTCGCGCTCAACAGTTTTTGAATTTTACGGCGTAGGAACCGAGGATATCAAAATTGCGCTCAATAGGGCGAAAGAAAAGCTTGATTTTCCGATTGTGCTTGAAGACGACGCGGCGGAGCATATCGCGGCAACCGCCTGCGGAGATGTGAGAAAGGCGCTTAATTCACTTGAAGTAGCCGTTATGGCAACTGCGCCCGACGAAAATCAAAATGTTACTATAACACTTGAGGTTGCGCAAGCGGTAACTATGAAAAAATCGTTCCGCCACGACCGTGACGGCGACAGCCACTACGATGTTTTAAGTGCGTTTCAAAAATCCGTCCGCGGAAGCGATCCTGACGCGGCACTTCATTATCTCGCACGCCTTGTAAGTGCAGGCGATTTGCAGAGCATTTGCAGAAGAATACTCGTTATG
>JAZRFX010000026.1:0-2063 GCA_045643845.1 Clostridia bacterium
CACCGCTGCGCCACAGCGTGCGGATAAGTGCGCGGATGGAGGCGCTGTACGGACCGCCCTGTCCCCAGTCGCCCTGAAAATCGCAGTAGCGCATCGCGTAGTCGCGACATCCATCACTGCTTTCCCACAGCCAGCCGAGGAGAGTGTTATTATCGTGCGGACCTGTATAGCCGATAGTTTTCTTCGTGTAATTATGCGGAAGATGAGGCGTGTCGTCATCGGTAATAAACGCAAACTGCATTACGCCCATCCCAGGGAAATCGGTTTCGCGGAGAAGCTTGCGCACATCGTCGTCGATGTCGCCAAGGTCCTCGGCGATGATATTTGCATCGGGATAAACCTTTTTAAGTGCGTTGAAAAATTCAATACCGGGGCCCTTTTCCCATCTGCCCTCGGTTGCCTTTTCTTCAGCGGGGATTGACCAGTACGCCGAGAACGCGCGGAAATGGTCAATTCTTACCGCGTCGTACATAGAAAGTGCGTGGCCGAGGCGTTTTATCCACAGGCTGTAGCCCTCTTTCTTGAGATTTTCCCAATTATAAAGGGGGTTGCCCCACTTTTGCCCGTCCTCACAAAAATAGTCGGGAGGCACGCCCGCGCATCTTGTAAGATGCATCGACTTATCAAGCGAGAAAAGGTGCGGATTTGCCCACACATCGGCGCTGTCGTGCGCGAGGTAGATAGGCATATCCCCGATTATGCTGACGCCCTTTTCGTTTGCGTACTTTTTCATTTCTTTCCATTGAGCGTAAAATTCATATTGAAGGAATTCGTAGAAGAACAAATCCTCCGAAAGGTCTTTTTTCGCTTTTTCGATTGCCGTTTCTTCGCGGAGCATAAGGGATTTATCCCATTCCCACCAGGGAAGGTCATTATATTTCTTTTTAAGCGCGCAAAAAAGCGCGTAATCCTCCGCCCACGGATTTTCGGCGCAAAAGGAGTTTACTTTTTCCTTTATTTCTTCAGTTATATGTAAAAGCGCTCGACGGAAAATATCCTCACGCGTTTTGTGGAGAAATTCGTAATCCGTTACATATATATCGGAGCATTTGCATTCCTCTACATCTTTTTCGGCAAGGAGTTTTTTATCCAATAAAATTTCGGGATCTATAAAATAAATATTTCCTGCAAACGCACTTTTTCCCGAATATGGGGAGTTATAGCTGTCACACGGACCACAGGGAAGCACCTGCCACGCACCAAAGCCACTCTCCGAAAGAAAGTCGACGAATTTCCGCGCGCCAAGCCCGAGTGTTCCTATTCCAAACTGTCCCGAAAGGGAGGAAATGTGCATCAGCACACCGCCGCATCGTTTCATTTTATAATACCTCCAATGATATACCAGATAAGCGGAATAAACATCGCGGGGAGCATATTGGCAAGGCGAAGCTTGGGCGTATAGATAAAATTAAGCCCGATTCCTGCGATGAGTATGCTACCTACAAAAGACATTTGCGCGATAACCTCCGCGGTCAGAAGCGGAGAAAGGAATGACGCGCACGCCGTTAAAATTCCCTGGTATACGATAACTGTTATTGTTGAAAAGATTACGCCGATACCGAGTGTCGACGCGAAAACGACCGACATAATCATATCGAGAATACTTTTTGTGATAAGTATGGTCGGATCGTGAAGGAGCGCATCGTTGAACGAGCCGAGTATCGCCATAGAGCCGACGCAAAAAACGAGCGACGCAGTCACAAAGCCCTGCGAAAAGGTGGACGAAGAGCCTGCGGAGAACTTTTTCTGGAAGTAATTGCCCATATTATCAAGATGCTTCTCGATATTTATAATTTCGCCGATAAATGTACCGATTGCCATTGAAAGAACCATAAGTATCGCATAATTTCCCGTCAGCGCGCCATTTTCCGCCACCGTTGATGATGCGTTTATAACTCCCGTGATACCGATTGTCATTGTCGCAAGGGCGAGCGCCTGCACCATACTTTCTTTAAGGCGTTCGGGAATTGCTTTTTTAAGGAGCAAGCCTATGAGCGAGCCGATTATTACCAAAACTGCATTTATCGCAGTACCTATTCCTGCCAAAAAAATCATTCCTTTTT
>JAZRFX010000027.1:0-4397 GCA_045643845.1 Clostridia bacterium
AAGTATTATTCCGACTACAATATGAGCAATTATAACGAGGTATTTCCCCACAGCAGGTAGTTTTGAAACCTTTTTAAAATCTACACAAGTTCCCAGCCCGAATGCAAGAGCAGAAGAAAAAACGACCTCCATAAAACCAAGGGAACCTCCGCAAAGCGGGACTATGTAGCAAATCATTACAGCCAAAAGTGTAGTTTGCCAATTTTTTAATATTCCCGAGCACAAAACCCATATCAAAAAGAGAAAGAAAAGCGCATATAAATACCAATACTGTGCAACGGGAGTTTTCCATATGTAAAGTATATCAGTTGCCTTAAAGTCCGTATTTGCCGCTCCGACAAAGCTATTTATCAGGATATAAACGGCGGAAAAAACGATATAGGGAATTCCAAGATTTAAAAGCTTATGTCCTATGAAATTCAGTTTTGTTTTCTTCCCTCTCCACTCGCCTGTTTCTTTATATACAACACCGCTCAAGAACAAGAAAAGCGCAACATGAAAAGACCATATAAATTTTTCCAATCCCGCAAAAAATTGCGGAGTATTCACACCTGCAAGTCGCACGCCCATAATAACATGGCCGAACAATACCAAAAAGCAGGCATAACCTTTTAATTTGTCGACGAGAACATTCCTTTCCATATTGCACCTCCTTTGATTTTAGCCTTTTTTGCTTTTGCAGGATGAGGAAATTATATATTTAGGTCTTCCTTTTATTTCCTCATAAATACGCGCGACATAATATCCTATGATACCAAGGCTTATCATCATTATACTACCGATGAAGATAAGGATAAGAATGACGGTTGTCATACCTTCAATCGCGCGGCCGATAATTTTATCGATAAGCGCCCACACGCCAAAAATTATGGTAATTGCAAGCATTATGAAGCCAAGCACTGTTACAATTTGCATAGGCGCAGTAGAATATGCTGAAATATTCGAAATGGCATATTTCAAAAGCCCCACTGTAGACCACTTTGAAACGCCTTCCTGTCTTTCATTGACTTCAAACTCAACGATTGCCTTGTTGTAGCCTACCCAGAATGAAATTGCTCTGAAAAAGCCTTTCTTTTCGGGGATGCGATTTAACACATCAACTACTTTTCGGTCGAGAAGCTTGAAATCAGAAGCGTTTGACATATCAAAGCCTACTACCTTACTGATAATCGAGTAAAAGCTCTTTGCAGCCCATCCGTGGAGCATACTCTCGTCTCCGCGTGTAAGCTTTACTCCTTCGATTATCTCGTAGCCTTTTTCCCAAAGTCGGTACATTTCAACAATTTTCTCGGGAGGATGCTGAAGGTCACAATCAAGAACAACAACGCAGTCGCCGAGAGCTGTTGCAAGACCTGCGGAAATAGCGGCTTCCTTTCCGAAATTTCTTGAAAAATGAAGCCCCGTTATATTACTTTCAACATCGGCAAGTGCCTTTATTTTTTTGTATGTATTGTCTGAGGATCCGTCATCAATAAAAATAATCTCGTTTTCAATATCTTCGTTCTTTAAAATTTCTGATATGGTACGATAAGCTCTTTCTACTGATGCTTCCTCATTATATGCAGGAATAATTACGGACAGCATTTAAACACCCCTTTGGTTTTCATTGAATAATTTATCAAGCTGTGCAACGGGCATAGGCTTGTAATAATAATAGCCCTGAAGCATATCGCAGCCTGCCTTAATCGCTGCTTCTTCCTGCTCTTTTGTTTCAATGCCCTCGCACAAAGTTTTAAAGCCGATATCTTTCGATGTTTGAATAAGGTTTTTGAGGATAATAAAACCCGTGTCAGTAGTTGAATTTTTAGTTATCTGCTTGTCTACTTTTACGATACTGATATCAAGGTTTTGCAGGTCGGAAAAGGTTGTAAATCCACTTCCAAAGTCGTCAAGCAAGATTGACATTCCTTCGTTTTTAAGAGTTGATAAATTATTTATCATACGCTCTCTTGCTTCTCCTACGATGTTTTTATCTTCAAGGATTTCAATTGCAAGACAGGAAAAATCCAATTCGTACTTCTTCACAATGGAAATTATATTTTGTGCAAACTGCGGATCGCACAAGGTTGTTCTTGAAAAATTTATTGTGTATCTATATCCTTCTCGCTGGAGTTTGTTATTTGAAATCCACTTACAGTTTTTCTCGAAAATATAATAATCAAACTTATCATTTATTCCGACAGTATCGACTGCCGACAAAAAGTTTTTAGGAGTAAGTACTCCGTCATTTTCGGAATTTAATCGTGACAAAACTTCGGCGCCTATGATTTTTTTCGTTTTAGCGTCCAACACGGGCTGATACTCAAGGAAAAAGCGGTTATTGTCTATTTCGCGCTCGATATTGTTTTCTATTTTTATCTTTTTCTCAAGCGCCTTTCCGCTTTCAGTATCCCAGCTTTCGTAGGATGTTTTTTTGTTTTTTGCAAGCATACACGCCTGCTTTGCTCGGCTGATTGCTTCATCAAAAGAAACTTGTGTACCAAGCATCGAGCAAAAACCAATTTTAATCTCAACTACGCTGAGAGCATTCGAATTCAAAAGACATTTATTAAGTTCTGAAATGGCATTTTTGATGTTTTCTTCTGCATCTTCAGCGCTCCAGTTTGCAAGCGAAACAAAGTTCTTTTCGCCATAGGGAGAAACTGCACATTTCTCTCCTATAGAAAAAGAATTGAGTAATACTGTCTTTATTCCCGAAAAGACTTTTGTTGTTTCTTCTTCGGAATGTAAGTTGCGGAAATTTTCTAAAGATACGCCGATATATAAAACGCATCTGTCTTCGCGCAGTTTTCCTGACTTTTCAAATTTACTTTCCATTTTGCCTATGCTTGTAAAATCGTTTTCAGGACGGTCGTTTGCCGTTTTCATCCCTTTTATTGCAAAATATATACCCATTCCTGCAAGTAAGATAAAACACAAAACAAAAATCGTTATTATTATGTATGGATATTCAAAAATTTGCATACATTAAGCTCCTAAATTCATCTTTTTGAAAAGGTAGGAAATTCTATTGTTCCACCAGACTGGATAAGCCCTATCTTTTTTGCACTTTCTATGCATCGTATTCCATCCTGACGCGCTCTTTTTTTGCGCGCAGGGATTTCCTTAAGAAGGAAAGGAACTCCAAATATAAGCATTGCCTTTATAAGGTCGCTCTTTTTAATTCCCTTCCTCTTATACTCAGCTAAAATCTCAAACATTGCATAATTAAGTGCTTCGGGATTTATCGCCTTTGTTTTTGAATTTACAGTTTTTAACCATTTATAAAATTCGCAGAACTTGTTTATATCCTTATTTTCTCTGAAATAAATTCCTCTTATATAAAACTCTTCTTGTTCCGCGCTCATTTCAGCAAGAAGGTTTGCCATATATTTTTTTTGGATGGCTACAACCTCTCTATGCTGTTTTTCAAGAGTAGTTTCAGTTATTTGTTTGTCGTGCAATCGGTAAATCATAAGATAATCAGACATAATTTCTATTTTGTTGCCTGACAACACGAATCTTGTCCATAATTCCATATCTTCAGTACAAGTAAATGTTTTATCATAGCCAAGATTTCTTATTACATCGGCTTTCGCTATAATGCCGGGATGTAAAATCGGATTTGTAACAAGAAGCAAAGCCTTTATAGAATCGTTATCAACTTTACCGCCACAGCCACCTGATGATATAACTCCGTTTTTGAGAGTCATAAATCTACACGAGGACAAAGCTATATCGGGATTTTTTTCCATGAATGCATACTGCTTTTCAAGTCGGTCAGGAAGGCATATATCGTCAGCATCCATTCGCCCTATATACTTACCCTGCGCAAATGTCATCGCTTTGTTAAGGGATGAAGGAAGCCTTAAATTAACCTCGTTAGGATATACCTTTACACGCTCATCCATAGATGCAAACTTTTCAAGTATTTTCTCGGTAGAGTCTGTAGAGCAGTCATTTATAACAATAAGTTCCCACTCGGTGAAGGTCTGCTTCAATACGCTGTCAATGGCTTCCTCAAGGTAGTCTTCGCCATTATAAACGCTCATTATTAAAGATATTTCGGGTGTTTTTGCCATTTATTATCTCCCCTTTTTTATACGCTTGATTTTTCCGCACAGATACAAGAAGTAAAATGCCATGCCATAGCATCCCTTCTGCATCAAAAATATCGCTATGCGGCTTTTAAATGTAACATTTTCAAACTGAGCCTTTTTAATTTCATCGTTATGAACTGATTTTTTTATAAGCTCCTTTATTTTTTTCAAAGCTTTAAAGTGTTTCCCTTCTGCCGCTGCCGCTAAAATCGCAAAGCACATAAAGCAGGAGTATCGGGAAATTTGTGCTTCGAAATCAATCGGTTTTTCCGATTCAATTTCACGAAGCCCTGAAATAACATCTTCAATTTGGGTGAT
>JAZRFX010000028.1:0-6775 GCA_045643845.1 Clostridia bacterium
ACGACAGCCTTCTGGGAAAAGAGCGCGTAAAAATAACAAAAAAAGCTCTTTCTACGATTGATGTCGCAGTAATTGTATGCGACGCGCAAAAAGAAGCGTGTGAAAATGGGGAAATTGAAAGCCTTATTAAAGAAAGAAATATTCCCTTCCTGAAAGTGTATAACAAAGCCGATTTGGTAGATGCCCGCAAAGAAAATCTTTTCTATGTCAGCGCAAAAACGCTTGAAGGAATAGAGGCGCTTAAAAAGAAACTGTCGGAAATAATCCCTGCACAGTCAAATAAAATTGAAATAGTAAATTCCTTTGTAAAAAAGAGCGACATGGTAATTCTTGTTACCCCGATTGACGAAGCGGCACCGAAGGGAAGAATAATCCTCCCGCAGCAAAATGTCCTTCGAAACCTTCTTGATATAGGCGCAACCGCAATTGTGGTACAACCTGAAAATTTGGAAAATGCACTTTCGGGACTAAAAGAAAATCCCGCCTGCATCATAACCGACAGTCAGGCTTTCGGCGAAGTTTCAAAAATCGTCCCCGATGGCGTAATGCTTACATCTTTTTCAATTCTTTTCGCGGCATATAAAGGAATTCTGAAGGAAGCCGTAAAGGCGGTCGCAAAAATTGAGAATTTAAAAGACGGCGACAAAATACTCGTAGCCGAAGGGTGCACGCATCACAGACAATGTAACGATATCGGCACAGTAAAAATCCCCGCATGGATAAAAAAGCATACAGGGAAGGAAATTGAATTTGAATTCACATCGGGAAAAGGATTCCCCGATGATTCAAGTGAGTATTCTCTTGTCCTTCATTGCGGCGGTTGTATGATAACCGAAAATGAAGTGATGAGCCGTATGAAAAAAGCTCAAATGCAGAATATTCCATTTACAAACTACGGAATTCTTATCGCCTATATGAATGGAATATTGAAGAAAAGCATTGAAGTATTCCCCGAAATACATAATATGATATAAAAAAGAGAGTTCGAAAGAACTCTCTTTTTATAATATCGTTACAGTTAAATCTTTTGGCCTGATGAGGTGCATTTCTTTATTTTCTTTCTTCGCATAGCGCACTGTATACGCAGTACCTCCGCGCATAGTGCCGTTCCAAATTGCGATAACTCTTTCGGAATTATCAACCATAAAACGGCTTCTGGTAAGCATACAGGTCTTTGTGTAAAACGGGCTTATAATCGTTTTTGTGTCCGCGTGCGCCAATAATTCCTCATAATGCTTTTTTTCGCTCTCCGTCCACTTTGAATCCTGCTCGGGACAGGGGAGTGCGGCGTGCAAATGTATAAGCGGGCTATTTTTCTTTTTATCAATCAGTATCTCAGCCGCGAAAGTATCAGCACCCGTTGCCATACCGCAGTAAAAGTCCGTATAGCCATCGGCAATGGCAGTATCAATCACATCTTCCAAAACTTTTTTTAAATCATCTATATTTTCTTTTTTTATGCCCAGTCCCTGAGGCCTGTGCCCCGTAAAGCAACAATACATAAAATCACCGATTTCATTATATCATATTCTTGATTTAAAAACAAAAATTTTTTGCATATGTATAAAAATTTTTATACCTGACTATAATAGTCATAAAAGGAGTTGATTTATGTGGATAACACAGCATTGGTACTCGCAATCGCAGGCGCTATTAACTGGGGACTTATCGGACTTTTCGGAATTGACCTCGTTGCTCTTTTGTGCGGCGGACAGACTGCGATTTTAAGCAGAATTATCTATACAGTAATCGGACTTGCAGGAATCTGGTGTATCACACTTTTGTTCAAGGAAAAAGTCCCTGCAAAACATATGCGCTAAAAAACAGCGGAGTGTAACACTCCGCTGTTTTTCGTTTTTAATATGGATAAAGAAAACCTGTTTGCTCTCAATATAGATAAATAAAAACCTATTTGCGTTTTGTGTTCTGCGCTGCTTTATCGAGCCTTTTGACCTTTGGGACAGCTCTTGATACATACTCCACATACTGCACCTCTGCCTATATGCTTGAACTTATCCTTCATATAATCACTGCACGCCTTCGCGTCAAAAATATCCTCGCGCGTCATTCCGCATTCGAATTCCACGCCTTTAATCGCCATAGCACCGCAGTTTGTTGCGCATATATTACAATTTCCGCAAAGTGATTTTTGCTCAACCTTCACAGTTTCAAGTGGTGCATCGGTAAAAACTGTGCCAAGACGAACTCTCGGACCGAATTTGTGAGAAATGAAAAGTGCGCTTTTGCCGATATAACCAAGACCTGCACCAACAGCCGCCTCTTTGTGCGAGAAAAGTCCCGACAACCCTTCAATAGACTGACTCGCGGGGATAGCAGCTGCATTATATCCTTTTTGCATCAACGCCATTACTAGCTGATTTGTGACCGAATCAATATACGCATTCATCGTGCGATAATGCTGAAAATATGTATGCGTCGGAGCACCGTCAATCTGGTCGATTACTGCATCGGAAAGATGGAATACGAGCGAAACTGTATTTTCAAGACCGTCAAAAGGCGTGTTTTCACATTTTGTAAAACCTATATCGGACACAAAGCGTTCCTTTGCAAATTCTTTTATAAATTCATTCATAATGACACCTCGGATATATTATAGCACAAAATCCAAATACAGGGAAGAGAAAAATTTGTCATAGGTTTGTCATAACGGATTTGATAATATTACTTATATAGAGAAAATCATAAGGAAAGGATAACGAAAATGAACAGCTTTATTCTGAAGGGAAATATTTGTTACAGTGTTTCGAAAACCAAGTTAAAAACAGTTTCGGGTTTCATTGTGTGCAAGGATGGGAAAAGTGCGGGTGTTTTCGAAGAACTTCCTGAAAAATACAAAGATCTTGAATTAAGAGATTTAAAAGATAAACTCATTATTCCAGGTATGGTAGATTTACATATCCACGCTCCGCAGTACGCTTTTCGTGGTATGGGGATGGACTATGAGCTTATAGAATGGTTAAACACACAGACATTCCCCGAAGAAGCAAAGTATAAGGATGCAGATTATGCAAAAAAAGCATACACGATATTTGCTGATAATATGAAAAACAGCGCTACCACAAGAGCTTGTGTTTTTGCAACAAGGCACAGACAAGCTACCGAAATCCTGATGGATTTAATGGAAGAAACAGGTCTTGTAACCTATGTGGGAAAAATAAATATGGATAGATTTGCTCCTGATGAGCTTGTGGAAGAAAGTGCGGATATGTCCGCTTTTAATACATTCGGATGGATAAACGATACTATGGGTAAATACAAACGAACAAAGCCTATACTTACACCAAGATTTATTCCGAGTTGCACAGATGACCTTATGGATCAGCTTCGTGAAATTCAAAGAGCATACAATCTTCCTGTGCAATCACATTTGTCAGAAAACAAGGGCGAGATTGAATGGGTTCGCCAGCTTCGACCTGACAGCTTATTCTATGGCGATAGCTATGACAAGCACGATTTGTTCGGTGATGAAAACTTGGATTCCGAAAAAGTCAACACAGTAATGGCTCATTGCGTATGGTCAAGCGATGAAGAAGTTACTCTTATGCGGGAAAACGGCGTTTTTATTGCCCATTGTCCTGCGTCAAATATAAATCTTACATCGGGAATAGCGCCCGTAAGAAAATACCTTGACCTTGATATGAAAATCGGTCTTGGAAGCGATGTGGCAGGCGGTCAAACGGAATCAATTTTCCGCGCGATAACGGATGCTATCGGCGCTTCAAAAATGTATTTAAGATATGTGGACGAAAACGCAAAAGCCGTAACTTTTGAAGAAGCCTTTTATATGGCTACAAAAGGCGGCGGTGAATTCTTTGGAAAAGTAGGAAGCTTTGAAGAAGGCTACGAATTTGATGCACTCATACTTGATGACAGTATTCTTGCTCATCCTCTTGAGCTTAATTTAAGACAACGAATAGAACGCAGTATTTATTTGTCGCTCGATTTGTGCGGCGGTATCAAAGAAAAATATATACAAGGTAACAAGATTATTTAGGAGGTATTCAAATGAAAGCCAAAAGATTTTTGAGCTTATTTATCGCAGTTGTGCTTTGCTTGTCATCATTTACAGCGTTTGCGGAAGAAATTGTTATGGAATATTCACCTTTTGATGAATATGTTGACTATTCCAATATGTATTTCTGGTCGCGCTGGAATAATGGTGATGACAAACCTGCAGATCTTTTCTTTGTATGTCCAACAGTTGATATGGGAAAAGAAGGAAATTATAATGCTTACATAACAGATGAAAAATACCGTGAGAGCTTTGATGGTGCAACAAATATGGAACTTGGCATTTATGACGATGTCACCCGAGTTTACGCACCTTATTACAGACAGGCAACATTCCCTGTTTACAGCCTTAGCAAAGAAGAACAGGAAAAATATCTTAATGCGGCATACGAAGATGTTAAAAAAGCATTTCTTTACTTTGCTGATCAGACAGACGCCACAAGACCGTTGATACTTGCAGGATTTTCGCAAGGTGCGGATATGATAATCCGTTTGATGAAAGATTTGTTTGATGAACCACAGTATCAGAGAAGACTTGTTGCTGCATACCCTATTGGTTGGAAACTTACCGAAGATGAGGCCCGGGAATATCCGCATCTTATGCCTGCCGAAGGAGAAACAGATACAGGTGTGATTGTTACATTCAATAGTGAAGATAAGGAGATTACTTCTTCATTAATAGTTGGTGAAAATGAAAAAACATACTCTATAAATCCGCTTAACTGGAAAACAACAAGTGAGATTGCTGATAAGAGCTTAAATATTGGTGCTTGTTTTACCGATTATTCAGGAAACATCAAGGAAGAAATTCCAAATCTTACCGGTGCTTACATAGATGGAGAAAGAGGAACGCTTAAGGTTACAGATGTAAAGCATGAAGATTACCCCGGAAAACTTTTTGATGATGGTATATATCATCTTTATGATTATCAGTTCTTTTTCAGAAATCTCGAAGAAAATGTAGGCAAACGTCTTTCTGCATTTAATGAAAAAAATAAAGATAAAATGGATGTTATTTACAACAACGATTTGCTGACTTTTGATGTGGAGCCTATTATTGAAAATGGCAGAACTCTGGTTCCGCTCCGAGCAATTTTTGAAGCTATGGGCTGCGCAGTCTACTACACCGAAGAAGATGGCAAACAGGTTGTTTCTGCACGCAAAGGAAATGATAATTTAACTCTTGCAATCGGCGAAAACAAAATGTATTTTAATGGTAAGGAAATAAATCTTGATGTGCCTGCGAAAATAAAAGATGGCAGAACCTTGGTGCCTCTCAGAGCAATATCCGAAGCCTTTGAATGTGAAGTTCACTGGTATGGTGATACAAGGAAGATATATATTCATTCTCCTGCGAATGCCTATGTTGTTTCCACGGAAAAACTCTCGGAAACAATAACCGATGACGAAGGGAATGTTTTAGTAGAGGCAGTTGCATATTATCCTGTTATAAAAAATCCAACGAAAATCCCTGCTCTTGATACAATCAATTTTGATTATAAGTGGGATGCCGAAAAGTTTATAGAGGAAGCAAAAACAAAAAAGGATGATGCTCTTATCTTAAAAAAAGAAATGGGAAATGCATTTACGCCTTTGGTTTATGAGCTTACTTATGAACAACCCTACAAAGTATGGGGATGTCTTTCATTTATAAATCACAAATACATAAATGCAGGTGGTGCTCACCCCTCAAAAATTATGGAGTCAAGAACCTATCATATAGGAAGCGAAGCCGAAATATCGGTTTCGGAAGTAATTGACGAGGAAATGCTGGATGTTTCCTTGAGTGATTATGTGACAAATCTCTTTGTAGAAAAATTAAAGGAGATTGCCCCTGAATCCGCGGAAACATACACATTCGAGTATGTGAACGACTATATTGGCTATGCAGAGTTCTACCTTACTAAAAACTCTTTGGTGCTCTACTTCAATCAGGGAGAAATCACGCCCTATGCACTTGGTGTAATAAGTGTTGAAATCCCGTATAATCCCGAGCTTTTCAATATTGATATGAGGCACAACTACGAAATAGAGCATGTGTTTGAACGCGAATACGAAAAGGGTTATGAATGGCGCGTGTTCGCCTATGCGGAGGATAAAATTTCCATTGCGGAAGAAAACACAGATTATCCGCCTGAAGAAATTCCTTCCGAGTATTATCCCGTAGGACTCAACAAAGTTACTGTCAAGGGCATAAAAAAAGGTAATGCAGCTTTAATCGTAGCCCATGTGAAAAAGGGTGAAGGTATTGAAACTGCGACACAAATTTATATGTCAAGCTTTTATGTCGACGAAAATAATATGCTGACACTTGTTAGCGAAGAAGATGCTATGTATTTAATTAACAAATAAAAGGAGCTAAATATTATGAAAAAGAAATTATTATTTTTAATCCCGATGGTTATTGTTGCGGTACTGCTGTTTATGCTTCGCGCAACTGGTATGAAGGTGCATATTGCAGTATCGGTTATTGGCCTTGCACTTTTAATTGCATACACCGTGGCAACAAAAAAAGAGTGGAGAAATCCTGCGCTTGAAATACTTGGGCGCGTGTGCTATGCCATTGCGTTAATTACAGGAGTTATTGCAATGAATATTCACGGCGTTATCGCTGTTTCCATTATTCATAAAATAAGCGCGGTTTTATTTGTAATACTTTTAGCCGATGTAGAAATACATAAGGCGATTAAAAAATAATCTTTTATAAGGAGGACTATACAATGAAAAAAACATTGGCAATTAT
>JAZRFX010000029.1:0-1069 GCA_045643845.1 Clostridia bacterium
AAGACCTGCGAAACGAGTTCTACTTCGGCGAGGATGCGTTGCCGAGCGCCCGCAGTGCGGGATGAAGCGAGGCATAAGCAGGTGCCGCGGTCGAAAAAGACAAGGAAAGAGCGCGGATGCGCCCGACGGCTTTTTCGGGTAACCGCAAACGGGTCACGCCGCTTGTGTGTGATAAACACGGCGGCTTCACCCACCCGCTCAACTTCCGCAAACGGTTTGAGCGCATCATCAAAGCGGCACACTTGCCGGATAATCTCAGCTTGCATTCGTTCCGACACCTCCTCGCCGGAGGCGGCCCCCTTTTGTCCGCATAGCGGACATTTCCCCCGCGCGCGGGGGAATCTGCCTACGCTACCCGCCTCGGCAACGGCGTGAAACAACCCGACGGCACGATCCTGCGCTTGTCGCCGAAGCAGATCGCCAACCTGCTCGGCCACAGCACATCCGAAGTCACGGAGCTGTACTACATCCGCAACGACCCGACTGCACTCGAAGGGATTACCGATGGATTTGATGTGTGAATACGCCCAAAAGAGGTTTCACGGAAAATTCGCGCGAAACCTCTTTGGGGTGTACTGTTAATATTGCGCCGACGCAATATCGCGCAAGATGGATGATTTATTTTCTGTAAACATATTGACAATTATCTATATGTTGTATATACTATACATACGGGATCTGTATAAAGGAGGTGTTTCAAGTGGACGAAAGAAAAACGGCATTGATCTTCAAAGCCTTTTGCGATGAAAACCGTATCCGCATTTTGAAGATGCTGACAAGCGGCGAAAAGTGTGCCTGCAAAATGCTTGACGAACTCAATGTTACGCAACCAACGCTTTCCCACCATATGAAGATCCTTTGTGATTCCGGTGTTGTGATCGGTCACAAGGAAGGCAAATGGATGCACTATTCCATTTCAGGAGAGGGAGCAAAGGTTGCTGCGGGGTTACTAAAGGAACTGACATCCATTGATTGTGGATGCGAAAACAAGTCGTGTTGTGAAAAGTAAGGCAAGTCAAATCTTTTCCGCACGACTTCCTTTAAGACTTATATATAGATACATTTGAAT
>JAZRFX010000030.1:0-1725 GCA_045643845.1 Clostridia bacterium
TTTACATCTCCTTAGTAAAAACAATTATACATATTTTATAATATCACAAAACTCCCGAATTATCAATAAAAATGTTTGAAAATGTTGTTCCTTGACACATTTTTCGAATTTTGGTATTATTTAGCATAGGGAGAGATATCAATATGCAAAAAAATTACGATACACCAAAAAGATTTGATATTGAAAATTCCATATATGATGCCGCGCTGTTGGAGAATGTTTCAACGGGAAAAATCCATTGGCATTCACATTTTTTGCTGTCAGTTTTTAAACGCAGCAGCGGTGTGCAGGTTTTAAATAATACCGAGTATCCTTTTGAAAAAGGGACGGCAATTCTTATGGGCCCCTTTGATTTTCACTACAACAAAATCGATGGGGCGGAAACCTTTGACGCGTACAGTATCAAGTTTTCACACTCGGTTTTTGACAGCAGGCTTTGTGAAATAGTTGACCTTGAAAGCTTTCCGCTTGTGTGCAAGCTTTCGGGAGAGGATTTCGCTCTTGCCGAAAAGCTTTGCGATACGCTGATATTGGAACGAGGCAGGGAAAACCTTTCGGGACACGATATTTTCGTGCAGAATATTATCGAACAGCTTGTGATATTGATTGTGCGAAATTCTAATAAGAATGCTTCGAAAAGCATCGGAAATGCAAATATAAGAAAGGCGCTTTTATACATTCACGACAATTTCAAAAACAATATCGCCGTTGAAGATGTGGCAAGCGTATGTCACTACGCGCCGAACTATTTCAGCACCTGCTTCAAAAAAGAAACGGGGATTTCATTTCAGCATTATCTCCTTGATTTAAGGCTTGAATTTTCATACAACCTCATCAAGTACGGGAAAAAGAACTGTACCGAGGCGTGCTTTGAATCGGGCTTTAACTCAATTGAGTATTTTTCGTCGGCATTCAAAAAGAAATACGGATATTCGCCAAAGAATTGCAAATAGGACATTCTCAATCGAGAATGTCCTTTTTCTTTAAAAAACATAAGCTTATAACAAAATCTATTAAGTAAAATGAAACTCCTGGTGCTACAATCAAGGTATAAAAGGAAAGGGAGTAATATTATGGATAATACTTTTTCTATTTTGAACGAGAAACCACAGGAGTTTTTCAATCTCATACCGCAGACGGGTGTTAATCATATCTTAATTGACGAGCTTCCCACGCATAACGCAGTATGGGATATGGTAATAAGCCCCGAGGGAAGAGTGTTCTTCTCCGCGTGCGGCGAAAGCTATGTTGCTGAATACGCAAGACTTTACGAATACGATTTTAAGAATAAAAAGCTCATCCATCATTTTGACCTTGAAAAGAAGATTCTTCTTCGCGAAGAATGTCTTCGTACATCAAAATTCCATACAGCACTTTCGTTTATGGAAGATGGCAGAATAATCACAACAACTCACACAACTTCGCCATCTCCAAATCATCCGACATGGATGCCCTATGAATACGCAAATCATCAGTGGGAAGGCTACCCCGGTTCCGACATTATCATATACGATCCCAAAACGGGCGTTGTTGAAAACAAGGGTACAATTTCTCCCTTTGACACAACCTACGGCGGAACATACTGCCCCAAGACTGGCGACTATTTTTGCACAACCTGGATGCGTGGTACGGGCTATGTCTACAATGTGCACACGGGCGAAAAAAGATGCCTCGGTCAGGTTTCCGACACCGCGACAAGCAGGACCTTCCTTTGCTCCGACGGGC
>JAZRFX010000031.1:0-9596 GCA_045643845.1 Clostridia bacterium
CGTTTTGATTTTAATTTAATTAATATATAAAATTTTTTATGAGGTGAAAGAAATGGCAGTAAAAATCAGACTTAGAAGAATGGGTGCGAAGAAGGCTCCTTACTATCGTGTAGTAGTTGCAGATTCTCGTTATCCCCGTGATGGTAGATTCATTGAGGAAGTTGGTACTTACAACCCCCTCACAGAACCTTCAGTATTCACAGTTGACGGCGACAAGGTTAAGCAGTGGATTGCTAACGGCGCTCAGCCCACAGACACAGTTAAGAGCCTTCTTAAGAAGAACGGTATCATCGACTAATAGGAGGTCCGTTGTATAATGAAGGAACTTCTTGAAGCAATCGTAAAACCCCTTGTTCAGTTCCCCGATGAAGTTGATGTAACTCTTACCGAGCGTGAAGAATCACAGCTCCTTGAGCTTCGTGTTAATCCTTCCGATATGGGTAAAGTAATCGGCAAGCAGGGAAGAATTGCGAAAGCAATCAGAACTGTTATGCGTGCCGCATCAGGCAAAGACGGTAAGAAAGTTATCGTTGACATCGTAGAAGACTGATAATGAAAATCCCTCGGCATATGCCGAGGGATTTTTTTTAAAACTTATTATAAAAAACTGTTTCTTCAATTGGTCTGAACTGACTGTGAAATTCGTGGGGAACACAATCGGGTGCAGGGTAACCCATAACGAGTATTGCCACGGGAACAATATTTTCGGGAAGGGCGAATTCTTCGCGGATTTTTGCAGGATTGAAATGCATTACCCAAGTGCTTCCGACACCTTCGTTTTCAGCCGCAAGCATCATATGAGTAGCAACAATACTTGCGTCAACTACGCCACTTTTTTCGCCGTCGTATTTGCGTGTCCAGCACTCATCAGCGTTGTAGCATACAAGGAATGCGCAGTTAGTTCCGAAATGTGCGCGAGTACAATTCTGAAGCTTTTCAATGGTTTCAGGCTCGTTTATAACGAGCACTCTGTATGCCTGAAAATTGCACGCGGTAGGAGCAATGTGTGCTGCTTCCAAAATTTTATCGATTGCTTCTTTTTTTACGGGTTCATCGGTAAAAGAGCGCACCGAAAAACGCTTTTTGATAAGTTCACTGTATTCCATAATAACCTCCAAAATCAATACTTATATTTGGGCTTCATTTTCTTTATGAAGAATAAAACTACTAAAAGTGACATTGCTTCAGCCGCGATAACGGCGAACCATATTCCGTCAAGACCGAACAGGGCGGGGAGAACGAGTATCGACACAACCTGAAAAAGAAGTGTTCTCAAAAATGAAATTATTGCAGATACAAGTCCATTGTTCAGCGCCGTAAAAAACGATGAACCAAAAATATTAAAGCCAACGAGAAGATAAGAGAAGCAGTAAATCGAAAATCCTCTTACTGTCAATTCAAAAAGCTCTTTGTCATAACCGACGAAAACAGCTGAAAGCGGTCTTGCTAAAAGGAGCGAAGCTGCCGTCATAAAAATAGAAACTGCAAGGATTATATTTGTGCTCATCCTGCGAAGCTTTTTAAGCTCGGTATGATTTTCCGCCCCGTAATGAAAACTTATAATCGGTGCACTGCCGACCGAGAAACCGATAAATGCCGAAACGAAAACGAAGCCTACATACATTATTACGCCGTATGCCGCGACACCATCTTCGCCTGCAGCCTTCATAAGCTGGAAATTATAAAGCATCGTAACGATAGACATTGAGATATTTGTCATCATTTCGCTGCTTCCATTTGTGCAGGCTTTCACAAGATCGCGGGTGTTTACCCTTGCTTTTGTAAGTCGCAGCGGAGAATCTTTTGCAAAAATAAAATAGAAAAGCGGAACAAGGCCACCAACAAGCTGACTTACTGCAGTAGCTATCGCCGCACCTGCAAGTCCCCATTTAAAAAGTCCGACTAAAAGTGCATCGAGAATAATATTTGTTACACCTGCGCCGACAGTAACCCACATTGCAAACTGCGGCTTTTCGGCAACGATGAAAAACGACTGAAATTCATTTTGGAGAATAAATGCAAACATAGAGGGGAGGAGTATGCTTCCGTAAAGAACGCAGTCAGAAAGCATTTGCCCTCTCGCGCCGAGTGCATGTGCAATCGGTTTTATGAAGAATGCGCCCAAAATTGAAACAACAAGGCTGAAAACAAGCGAAACATAGATAAGCATTGAAAAAGTTTTGTTTGCCTTTTCTTTTTTGCCTTCGCCTAAATACCTTGCTACAAGAGCACTACCGCCCGTACCAATCATAAATCCAAGTCCGCCGAGTATTAAAAATACGGGCATAATAAGATTTATTGCCGCAAACGGAGTTTTTCCTGCAAAGTTTGAAACGAAAATTCCGTCAACGACACCGTAAATAGATGTGAAAATAAGCATTATCACCGAAGGAATGGTAAAGCGGATGAGCTTTTTATATGTAAAACTGTCTGAAAGCTGAATGTTCATAATATTAATCTCCTTTACGACCAATAAGTATAACACAAATAAGAAAAAAAGGCAAGAGGCATAGCCTCTTACCTTTCGGAAATCTCATCCACAAATATATCCGCAATTTCCTGTGCCGTTTCCAACGAAAAAGAATGTCCTATTACATTTATAACGGATTGCGACTTTTTCGGGACGACAAAACCCCAACCATTCTTGAAAGTAACCTTGATTGCATCGTGCGTTTCTTCCTTTTCAACATTGTGCTTTTCGCAAAGTGCCCTTACAACTTTTTCCTGACTGTCACGGGAACAGGAAATTTCACTTGAAATTGTGAATGTCTTCGGGATTTCGTTTTGTAGTGCTTCAATAGTTGTCTTTTTCTCGTGAAGAAAATCAAGAAGGAGAATAATTGCCCCCACAGCGTCAAACTGATATATAAACTGCAATAAATACTGCTTTTGATTATTTTTTGAAAGCTCGTTCATAAGATACGGCGGGCTTACTTTTGTTCTTGTGATATCCGCACCATATTTTTCAGCCATAATTTCAATGCTTCGCGGTGATGATTGTGATACGAAAATATGGGCGTTTTCAAATCTTTTCATTATTATTAAGGAAACAAGTGCGCAGTAATCGAATTCGGAAATTACTTCCCCTGAATTTTTAACGATGGAAAGCTTCTCGCATTTGTAGTCGCATATTACACCAAAATCAAAATTCCCCGAGCGTAGTTTGGCAGTAAATTCATCGCCGCTTTTTTTCGTGAAAACAAATTCGCACAAAAGGTCCTTGGCGGCACTTTCCAATAGCTCACGAGCCCAAAGATTTGAGCAATTTATTAAAAGCCTTGCGCCGAGCGGATTTCCCGAAGCCGAGTTTATAAGGCTTTTAAGATAATACAATTTATACTCGAATAAATATTCCGCCTCTTTTATCAGCCACGCATTTTCTCGCTTTGCTTCTCCGCTTTGGGTAAGGAGCGAAAGGTTTAAAAGCTCCTCGTTTTCGATATCCGCACCTGAAGAATTTATAATATCAAGACTCAAATAAATATTCCCATCTTTATTATGACCGCTGAGTGCAATGCCGCCGTCAAGCGAATAAAAACGAACGGCGCTTCTCGTTATGGGAAGCGGTTCTTCTCCCATATCAAAGGCAACACCGCCGCCTGACTGAATCCCCGAAATAAGTGCAGTTTTTATCATCGTGCCACCAGGGAAACCACCATCCGAAACGGCGATTTTCTTGCCAAGAATATTGACGGCACTTCTACCAAGCGTAGCCGCGAATTCAGGCGTTATTTCGCGGTTTATAACACCTGTCACGCATCCGTCATAAAACATAGTTTGCGAAGTAGTATTTTCCCATATTATATTTTCCGAAACGACGCACTCGTCATCAATATTTTTTTCGGGCCATATATGAACTGTGCTTTTGATGGTTGTGTGCCTGCCGATTTTAGTTCCAAAACCGATTACGCTTCCCTCGTATGCGGCACTTTCAAATCCCATACTGACATTTTTGCCGAGAATAGTACCGCGAAGACAGCTTCCTTCACCGATGATACTATTATCCATAACAATACTGCGTTTAATAGTGCAATGCGAATCAACGCTTACATTATTTCCTATTTGCGAATATGCTTCGATACGAGCTCCTTTTGAAATAAAGCTGTCACGACCTATATACACGGGCGGAACGATTACACTGCCCTGCATTACTGTCGCGCCATCCTCAATCCATACGGAGGGCGCTTTCTCATCGCACGGGAACGGGAGATTTATTTTCTTGTCCATAAAGTCGCGTGCGGCTTTGTGATAGCTTTCGAAATCGGAAATATTTTTGATGTAGCAGGAGGTGGAGAAGGATGAAACAGCTCCTTTTTTGCACAGCTTTTCGGCAAGCGAGAAAATATCTTTGCAGTCAGATACAATTGTCCCCTTTGGCACAATCATAATCCCCATAAAAGAACTTCCCGAAGGATGAATGAAATCATCGTACCTTTTGTATTCAAAAGCGCGTGGAGGAGAACAAGGGGTAATAAATCCAAATTCGCCCGCGCCATCAATTTTCTTTGTGACTAAAAGCGGACGATTGTCGAAATTTTCAACAAGATTCGTTATATCAATATCGGTCAGGATAGAATCGCATATAATAAGAGTGTCATCATCTTTAAAAAATTCGTCAAGGCTCTTATTGGTTTCAAAACTGATTTTCATTTCCCCGACTTCACGCGAGGAAAAATGCTTTTTAATCTCTTTGGAAAGATATCCTTCACAAAAAGTGACATCATATATGCCATGTCTTCCCAAAAGCCTTATCGTATGCTCTGCAATAGGTCGCCCGAGGACGGGGAGCATAGGAACGGGAAGAGAGCAGGTTATAGGGCGCAACCTTGTACCTTCGCCCGTGGAAACAATTACTGCCTTCAATATAAACACTCCTTATTTTTCGGAAATTTGCAAAACGATTTGCTTGTCATCAGTCACGCTTAAAAAGGCGACGTCCTCATAACTTTTTATGTTATATTTCGAAAGTTTTTTCTGAAGCCACTTTTCATTAAGTCCTGCGCCTTTAAGGTTTTCCATTCGCAGAACACCATCGGAAATAATCGTGTGAGGAACGTGTGTCTGCGGTGGGGAAATTCCTAAATCACTGCAGATGACAGGTCGCTCACTTTCAACAGGAATTATGGAAAGCTGACCGTTAGTTTCTATAATGGCGCTGTCAATCTGGGATATAGAACTGTACCCTGCAAGTCTTAACTGCTCCATAACATCGTCTACGCAGATGCGTAGTTTGCGGAGGCTTTTCATCATAATTTTGCCGTCTTTTATTATCTGTTCGGGAGAACCGGTAATAATTTTTCGCATAGTTTCGCTTTTTAAAACCAGTACTGAAAACAGAAGCTCCATCATCACGAGTGCAATAATGGGAAGGATACCGCGAAATATCCCGACACCCCTTTCACCAAGCGGGATTGATGCAAGGTCAGATATCATAAGAGCAACCACAAACTCCGACGGTTGCAGTTCGCCAAGCTGTCTTTTCCCCATAATCCGCATTGCCGTAACAACGCATAAGTATAGTATTATCGTACGAAAAAACAGAGTCAATTAAATACACTCCTTTGTAGAGTAGTATCTCAAAAACAAAAAAAGAAATTCCCAAATCGGGAATTTCTTTTTTGTTTTTATAATGTTTTATGATACATCTGTCATGTCAATATAGAGCTTTCCATTTTCGGCGATGAATTCTTTTCTTCCCTGAAGATTGTCACCGAGGAGCAGGTCAAATGTTTCAGCCATTTTTTCGGGGTCCTCGCTTTTAACCTTTATAAGCCTTCTCGTTTTAGGATTCATAGTAGTTTGCCACATCATTTCGGGCTGGTTTTCACCAAGACCTTTACTGCGCTGAATGCTTACACCTTTTTCGGGAAGCTGGGCGAGAATTTCCGCCTTTTCGCGCTCGTTATAAGCAAAGTATGACTGATCCTTATGAGTGATTTCAAACAGGGGAGATTCAGCAATATAAACCTTTCCCTCGTCAATCAATGTAGGCACAAGGCGATAAAGCATTGTGAGAATAAGAGTACGAATCTGGAAACCGTCGACATCGGCATCGGTACAAATAATAACCTTGTCCCAACGAAGATTGTTGATGTCAAACGCATTCATATCTTTATTATGCTTTGTCTGAATTTCAACGCCACAGCCGAGCACTTTAAGAAGGTCGGTTATAATTTCGCTTTTGAAAATCTTTTCAAAATCCGCTTTAAGACAGTTGAGGATTTTACCTCTTACGGGGATGATTGCCTGGAATTCCGCATCACGACCGAGCTTACAAGCACCCAAGGCGCTATCGCCCTCAACTATATAAAGCTCGCGCTTTTCAATATCTTTTGTACGGCAGTCTACAAACTTTTGCACGCGATTTGTAACATCCATTGTGCCTGTCAGCTTTTTCTTGATGCTTGCGCGTGTCTGTTCCGCTTTTTCGCGGCTACGCTTGTTAAGGAGCACCTGATTTGCGATTTTTTCCGCTTCAGGACGGTTTTCAATGAAATAAATTTCAAGATTCTTGCGAAGGAAATCCGTCATCGCTTCCTGAATGAACTTGTTTGTAATACTCTTTTTCGTCTGGTTTTCATAGCTTACAACTGTCGAGAAACAGTTTGTAACAAGAATCAAACTATCGGAAATATCGTTGAATGTAATTTTGGATTCGTTTTTGTTGTATTTGTTATTTTGCTTGATATATGCGTCAACTGCGCTTACAAGCGCGCTTCTTGCCGCCTTGTCGGGAGCACCGCCGTGTTCGAGGAAGCTTGAATTATGGTAGTATTCAATAAGCTGAACATCGTTTGAGAATGCAAACGCCGCACTCATCTTAACCTTGTAATCCTTCATATCCTCACGGTCACGACCTGTGCTTTCACCCTCGCAGAAGGAAGTGTTTGAAATACGCTTTTCGTTTTCGGGACAAAGCTCATTGATATAGTCAACGATACCATTGTCATAGCGGAATTCGTGCTTTATAACTTCGCTTCCGTTATGGTAGTTAAGCTTGAAGGTAAGCCCTGCGTTTACAACTGCCTGCCTTTTAAGTGACTCGATAAAGAAATCAATCGGGATATTTATATCGGTAAATACTTCAAGGTCGGGACGCCACTTGATTGTGGTACCTGTAGAACGATATTTCTTTTCTTCCTTGAAAAGACCGCCTACATTTTCGCCCTTTTCGAAATAGAGCGTATGCTCGTAACCGTCGCGATTAACTGTGACATTCATATACTCGGCGCTGTACTGCGTAGCACAAAGACCAAGACCATTAAGACCGATAGCATAGCCGTAGTTGCCGTCGGCTTCCTTGTCATACTTACCGCCTGCATAAAGTTCGCAGAAAACAAGCTCCCAGTTATACTTTTCTTCCTTGGGGTTCCAGTCAAGCGGAATTCCGCGACCGTAGTCCTTGATTTCTACGGACATATCATTAAAGCGGGTAACTTCAATGACCTTGCCGTAGCCTTCTTTTGCTTCGTCAATGGAGTTTGAAACTATTTCAAATACGCTGTGCTCACAACCCTCAAGTCCGTCAGAACCGAAAATAACTCCAGGTCTTTTACGAACTCGGTCAGCACCTTTAAGCGCGGTAATACTTTCATTACCATAGGTTTTCTTCGCCATGTGGATATCCTCCTTAAGCAAGTTTTTAGTCTTGCTTTTGTTTTGCGTATGGGGTTGTTAAGGGGTGGTTCCCTTTACTTATTTTGGATTTCGGCTGCTTTGAGTGTGTTTTTCATAAGCATTGCAATTGTCATAGGACCAACACCGCCTGGAACGGGGGTGATTGCGCCTGCAATTTCACTTACGCTGTCATAATCAACATCGCCGCAAAGCTTTCCATTTTCGTCACGGTTCATACCGACATCGATTACGATTGCGCCCTCTTTAACCATATCCGCAGTGATAAATTTAGCCTTGCCAACTGCAGCAACAAGAATGTCTGCACGACGGCAAACCTCTTTAAGATTTTTTGTTCTGCTGTGGCAAATTGTAACTGTGCCGTTCTCGTGGAGAAGGAGCATCGCCTGAGGCTTGCCGACAATATTGCTTCTGCCGACAACTACACATTCCTTACCGCATACATCAATGTTTGTAAGGCGGATAAGCTCCATAACGCCCGCGGGTGTGCAGGGAAGGAAATCAAAATTACCAATCATAATTTTGCCCACATTTACGGGGTGGAATGCATCGACATCCTTCTCGGGAACGATTGAAAGAAGCACCTTTTCGCTGTCAATCCCTTTGGGGAGAGGAAGCTGTACCAAAATACCATTGATTTCCTTTTTGTTGTTGAGTGTATCGATAAGCGCGAGAAGCTCTTCCTCGGTAGTTTCCTCAGGAAGTGCGTATTCCTCGGAATAGAATCCGCATTCTTCACACGCCTTTTTCTTGTTATTTACATAAACTCGGCTCGCGCTGTCGTTACCGACAATGATTACTGCAAGACCTGGGTTAATGCCTTTTTCCTTTAATTCTTCCGTCTTTTTGCGAAGGTCTTCCTTGATTTTTATTGAAAGTTCCTTTCCGTTTAAAATCTGTGCTGCCATTTGTGTTTCTCCTTTCAGGTTTTATCAGACATTCGGGACCGAAGCCTATAAGGTCGCTTCGTCCTGCCTTGGTAAGTGCTTCCTGCACAAGCTTGTAATTTTCCTTCCTCGACGACTGAAGTAGTGCTCTTTGGAGCGCTTTTTCGTGAGGATCGCGGGGAACATAAACCTTTTTCATTGTTCTTGGGTCAAGTCCCGTATAGAACATCGCCGTAGAGAGTGTGCCTGGTGTCGGATAGAAATCCTGCACCTGCTCGGGACGGATGTTGTTTTTCCTTAAATATACCGCAAGCTCAATCGCATCGCGGAGTGTGCTTCCTGGGTGACTTGACATCAGGTAGGGGACAAGGTATTGCTCCTTGCCGATTTCCTTATTTATATCATAAAACTTTTTGCAAAATTTTTCGTAAACCTTCACACCTGGTTTTCCCATATAGTGAAGGACATTACTGCTTATATGCTCGGGAGCGACCTTAAGCTGACCGCTTACATGGTGCTCGCATAGTTCGTAGAAAAACTCATCGTCCTTGTCGGCGATAAGATAATCGTAACGGATACCGCTACGGATAAAGACCTTTTTAACCTTGGGAAGTGCGCGCAGTTTGCGGAGCAGTTCAAGATAATCCTTGTGGCTTACATCAGCGTTGGGGCATACTGACGGATAAAGACATTGCTTATCGCGGCAGGTACCGCTTTTTGTTTGCTTTTTGCACGCAGGAGCACGGAAATTTGCAGTAGGACCGCCGACATCGTGAATGTAGCCTTTAAAATCCTTATCCCATATAAGCTTCTGCGCTTCAGCTAAAATGGAAGCCTGACTTCTCGCCTGAACGACTCGTCCCTGATGAAATGTCAGCGCACAAAATGAGCAACTGCCGAAACATCCGCGAGAGGAGGTGATTGAAAACTTTACTTCTTCAAGTGCGGGAATTCCGCCATCCTTGTCATAGGAAGGGTGCCACGCACGCATATAGTTAAGCGCGTAAACCTTGTCCATTTCCTTTTGTGAAAGGGGCATAGCCTGCGGAAGCTGAACGAGATATTTTTCGCCGT
>JAZRFX010000032.1:0-1791 GCA_045643845.1 Clostridia bacterium
ACGATCCGACTTGCAGAAAGGTAACTTCCGTTGCAAAAGACCTTGGTGCTTTTGGCGAAGCTATCCTTCCCTTCAAAAAGACCCCCGCCAATGTGCTTGCTCGCTCTTTGGAATACTCTCCCGTTGGGCTGGCAAAGGCTCTTACTTATGACCTCCACAAAGTAAAGAGTGGCGACATGAACATTTCCCAAGCCTTTGACAATATTGCGGCTGGTACAACTGGCTCTGCGATTTTTGCGCTTGGTATGTATTTGCTTGCACAAGGCGTTCTTCGTCCCAAGCAAGGCGATGAAGAAGAGGATAAGTGGGATGAACTTCTTGGGCATCAAGGCTATGCTATTGAGTTTGAGGACGGCACTTCCATCACTTTGGATTGGCTTGCACCCGCAGCCATGCCCCTGTTTATGGGCGCTGAGTTTATGTCTTCCGCGGCTGAAAACGGCTTCAAGGCAGAGGCTATTATTGATTCCATTTACGCAATGAGCGACCCTCTCCTTGAAATGTCTATGCTGCAAAGCCTTAATGACATGATTGAAAGTGTTGGATATGCAAAGACCAGCGGCTTGGTTTCCGTTGTCGGCGCAGCTATTTCCAGCTACTTCTCGCAGGCAATCCCCACCCTGTTCGGGCAGATTGAGCGCATCGGTGAAACGAAGCGCATGACCGCATACACCGACAAGAACTCCGCAATCCCCAGCGATTTGCAGTATGCTATGAGTAGGGCTTCTGCGAAGCTGCCCTTTGATTACCACCAAGTCCCCTACATCGATGCTTGGGGACAGGAAGAGTCTACTGGCAACATCTTTGAGCGCGTTGTGAACAACATGATTAACCCCGCCTACACCTCCAAGGTGGACATGGATGCTGTAGAAGCAGAAATTCAGCGGGTATATGATGCAACTGGCGCAGATGGTGTGCTTCCCGACAGAGCAGAAAAAAGCATCAATGTCAACGGCGAAACTCGCAACCTTACCGCAGACCAATATGTTCGCTATGCAAAGTCCAAGGGTCAAAAGTCCTATCAATACGCAAAGGAAGCTGTTGCCACCGCTGAGTACAAATCCATGAGCGCTGACGATAAGGCTAATTACATCGAAAAAATGTACGAATATGCGGACTACAAGGCAAAGCGGCAGATTTTTGCAAACGCAAGCGAAAGCGATACCGAAATGGCGCGTTATGCCGAAGCCGAAAGGAAAGGTCTTTCTCCCACAGAGTTCTACAACTACAAGCAGGATGTTGCGAAAGCAAAGGGCGATACCCGCCAGCAACAAATCATTGCCAATCTCAATGGCATGAATATTGACAATGACCAAAGGGTGTTCTTGATTACTCTTGAATATCCCAAAACTGGCGCACAGATTGCCCGTCAGCAAGGCTGGGCATAAAAGAAAAGAGGCAGGATTAAGTTCCTGCCTCTTCTTTGTATTCTATGAAATATTTCTTGGCGCTCTTGGGCGTTTCCTTGACATACACAATTCTCACGGCTAAACCGCAGGATGCGAGGATGCCCACAAGGGTGCGGCGGTCTTGTTCATTCCCTACGGGGATGGGTATTCTATGCCACATTATAAGTGCTCCATTTCGCAGAGAAACGCGACATTGCAAGCAAGGTGGTGCAGATGCGGCAACCCGCTCTCTTCGTCCGCTCCCTTGGGGTCATCGAGGTATGCCATGAAGTGCCGATACGCAGCATCACGATACCTCTCTTTTTCCACTTGCCGCCAGTTTTCGGGGTCGCCATACTTCTTGTTGCCATATTCGCGGATGGCAGCAATCGCCCAAATAATC